>NZ_JAABNH010000026.1:0-304780 GCF_009915985.1 Proteus sp. G2626
TCACAGTAAATAAGCCACAAAAGCCTGTTATTATTTCTAGTAATAATAATAAACTAACTAATAGCTCAAACAATAGAGAATTAGCTACCAATAAAGGTGTAATGCATTTTAATGGTGTTGTTATTGAGCAACTCGAAACATTTAAAAAGAAATATTTTCTTACAAAAGAAGCCGTTAATTTAGTCAAGATAAATTGGTAGAGTCTGTTATTAGTTTATACAGTAAAGAAAATAGTATTGATGATAATAATGTAAACTCAGTAAAATTTATGGAATTTAGTGAATTTGATAATAATTCATTTGATGAGTTAGATCTTATGTCTACGATTCCTGCAGAAAACTTAATTAATAACCCTGACTTAATGTCTGGCACACTTAATGAAATTGCAAAAAACAACGGTACAGTTAATGTTAATGCAAGAATGGCTGTAATTAAAGAAAATAATAAAGCGAGTGCAGCGTTAGTTAGAACCGATGGTGTATTGGTGACGAAAGAAGTGCCTGTGTATCCCGCCAATTATATTGGCAATGGCTATCATATGGATATTAAAAATTTGGGAATAGAATATGCGCTTTTACCAGCAGATTCTTATAGTGGACTTGGTTTGCAAGGGAATATTATTCAAAAATATTCAAATGAAAATAAAAAGTTCTCATATCCAGAAAAAGTAGAATTACCTAATAAGGTAGAAAACAAAAGGATAGAAGTACCATATCCACATCAATTTAATGATGCAATTATTGTATTTCCTAGAAATTCAAACTTACCGCCTTTGTATGCTTATTCGGGCTTCCCTGCAATTGCACTTAAGGATAAAGATCCGCGCCCTCAGCAGGAAAAAGAATTTAATGACATCAAAGATGGGGTGAAGTTTACAGCATCATTTTATGAACAAATAGCTAAAGAATATGGGGTAAAAGCCGAACAACTATCTAGGGAGTTAGCAGAACAAGCAAAGGGAAAAACTATTCGTAATGCTGATGATGCAGCTAAGGCTTATGAAAAATATAGAGCTAATACTAAAAAGCGGATCAATGCAGCAGATAGAGCTGCTATCGTAAAATATATAGAGTCAATCAAAGTCGAGGAGCTTGCAAAAAGATTACAACAATTCAGTAAAGGAATGGGATATATTAACAAAGCTATTTATACCTATGAACTATACGATGAGTATAAAAAAGCTATAAAAACTGATAACTGGAGGCCATTTTTTGTTAAAGCTGAAACAATAGCTGTTGGATATGCCGCTCCTGTTGTCGTGGGATTTGCATTTAGTATGCTATTAGGTGGCCCAGTTGGGATATTAGGCTATGGATTAATCATTGCAACTGTTGGAGCTTTAATCGATGATAAACTAATCGAAAAAGCAAATAAGCTAATAGGAATTTAATTACATAGATATTAAAGGCCATTTATATATTATATAAGTGGCTTTTTACTAGAATAGTTATTATACAAAGTATAGAAATAGGGATGGCAAATATAAAAACCATTATGGAATATAGTGCTAATATACCTTTTTTCCCAGGAGTATCTATAAACCAACCTTTATTCCAAAATTCTCTAGTGGTAAATTTTAAGAAGAAGCATTCAACAGCCCATTTAGCAAATGGATATAAAATAGCGTTGATAATACTCATAAATAACCAGAGAAATCCATCTCCTAAACGGAGTTCTTCCCACGAAAGAATCACATGAATTGCAAGAATGAAAAATCCCCAGAACATATTATTAACATAATATTTTTTATTCATATTCAGCTCCTAATGGGCAATTAGTTCTATTTTATAGCATACTACATTAATGTTAATGATTCTTATTTTCAATGCGGTTTAAGGTTTTAATTCTAGATAATTTCACTTGTTTTGCTGAGACATTCTCATTTGTGCAATCACTTATTGTAGGTTACATCTATCCTACAATAAGGAACCAATAAGACATACAAATAAAAGGGTTTATCATCCTGACGTGTTAAGCAAGAGGATTAGGTGATATGCATATTATTTCGTATTTAATGAATTAATATTGCTCTGGAATTCTTCTTAATGTGGGATTGAAAGAAATAATTTATTACACTTTGTTACAAATAGAAAACCCCGAGGAATGACCCTCAGGGTTTTGTTTTCAAATGCACGTGCATTTCGCGTGCACTTTCAAGTCCTTTTGTTGTTCGTGTGTAGTCTTGATGATTTCGCTAACTTCTTGTTTTTGAAACCGTTGTCCTATCACTGACCCACCAAATTTGGTGGAGCTGGCGGGAGTTGAACCCGCGTCCGAAATTTCTACGTCCTCGGTACTACATGCTTAGTCTATCTTTAATTTCACTTACCCACTGCGGACAGACGCGCCATGAATAAGCTAGCTTGATTAAGTTTAACGCTTTAACCCCAAGCTAGGTCTCCACGCGATCTCTTTTGGGTTTGACCTCTCTTGATCCCCGTCTTAAGAGCGGAAGCTAGGGAGAGAGGGCTCTACGCAGGTTATTAAGCTGCTAGTGCTTCGTACTGATTGTCGTTTGCGACTATCTTTTTTGCGGCTTTTTACGAGGCCAACCGCCCCTCGGCATGCACCTTGGGTTTCGCAAATCCCGTCGAATCCAGAATCAGCCCCAAGTTGTTGAAAGCGAGTATATCAGAAAAATACTTGTAATTGCTAGTACTTAACACAATTTAGCGGTTAGCATTTTTCATGATACGTGCTTTGTCTAATTTCCACTCACGATCTTTAATGGTATCGCGTTTATCGTGATCTTTTTTACCTTTGGCAACGCCAACTTTAATTTTACACCACGCATTTTTCCAATAAAGAGAAAGGGCAACGACGGTGTATCCATCACGATTGATTTGACCGTAAAGTGAATCTAATTCGCGTTGTTTTAATAATAGTTTACGGGTACGAGTCGGGTCACAAACGACATGGCTTGATGCAACATTTAAAGGAGTAATGGTTGCACCAAAAAGATAAGCTTCGCCATCACGCATGATAACATAGCTATCACTGATGTTTGCTTTACCGGCACGCAGTGATTTAACTTCCCAGCCTTGTAACGACAGACCCGCTTCTATCTCATCTTCGATGAAATATTCATGGCGAGCGCGTTTGTTTAACGCAATGGTCGCAGAACCAGGTTTGTGTGATTTTTTCTTTGTCATAATGTCCACATTATACTGTATGAGCAATAGAAAGAAATCATTTAACCGACTGTTTTCTTTTCAATTGCATAAAACTTAAGCTATATTCCATTAGATTTTTAATTAGTCACTGTTCAATGATATGATCCACACAGTGTTGTCGTACAGGAATAACTATGCCTCAGATTAGTCGATCTGCTCTCGTGCCTTTTAGCACAGAGCAAATGTTTAAACTGGTTAATGATGTTCTTACTTATCCCGATTTTCTACCAGGATGCGTTGGAAGTAAACTGATCAAAAGCACACCAGAAGAAATGATTGCATCAATAAATGTCTCTAAAGCGGGAATTAGTAAAACATTTACTACCCATAACTTTTTAAAGACCAATGAACGTGTTGATATGCGTCTTGTTGATGGTCCCTTTCGTAAATTAACGGGAGGATGGGTGTTTACCGCACTTGATGATAATGCGTGTAAGATAGAATTTCAGCTAGACTTTGAGTTTACTAATAAATTAATTGAGTTGGCTTTTGGCCGTATTTTTAAAGATTTAACGAACAATATGGTTCAGGCGTTTACTCACAGAGCGAAAGAGATTTATCGTGACTAAAATATGGGTAGAGGTAACTTACGCGTTACCCGATAAACAGTACCTAATCCCTGTAGAGTTAACGTTAGGGGAGACTGTTGAACAAGCCATTATTGCTTCGAATATATTAACGATTTGTAATGATATTGATTTAACTAAGAATAAAGTGGGTATTTATAGTCGACCAGCAAAGTTAAGTGATAATGTGCGAGACGGAGACCGAGTTGAAATTTATCGACCGTTAATTGCCGATCCGAAAGAAATGCGTCGTAAACGTGCTGAAAAAGCCCGACAAAAAGCGGATTAATATTATGTTTTTTGCCTCTAAATACAGGGCGCTATATACTGCATTGATAGGCAGATTGATTACAGACAGATACAATAAAAGACAACACGACTATAAAGTCATTTCTCTCTATAAAAACACACCCCAACGTCAAATTTAACGTATGGGGTGCAATTCGTTTTTGCCAATCTTATACAAAACTAAGCTTTCTTAGCACAATGACAGCATTATGCTTTGGTTGCAGGCGCTGAGAAATTAGGCATATTGCCTTGTTTGTCAATCTTAGTCAGTATGCCATTGCTATCAAAAGTCAGTGTCAGGGTTTCTTGACGTACTTTCTGATGGCCTGGCTCTTCACGGAAAACATAATACCAAGTTTGGCTTCCGAAAGGATCTTTAAGCATTGGCGTACCAAGGGCAAATTGAACTTGCTGCTGTGTCATTCCTTGCTGAACTTTCGCGACTTCAGCCGGTGTTAAGTAATTTCCCTGATTAATATCTGGGTGATAAACCAGTCTCTCGAACATAGAGCAACCTGAAGTCATTACGACTAAAGATAAAGCGGCAACTTTTAACAGTTTAAAACGCATGGTTATTACATTCCTTTTAGGGTCATAGTGACGATGATAATCGACAACGCAGCAATTGAAAACCTTTCACGCTCTGCCTATGACCTTAAATATCAATAAAAGTTTGTTAATCGTTATGCTGCCAACAAATCTTTCGCATTTGCTAACGTATTTTTGGTGACTTCACTACCTGCTAATAAGCGAGCAATCTCTTGTAAACGCTCTTTTTTCGATAATAATTTCATTGTGGTTTCTGTCTCTTCACCGTTTGTCTCTTTATTAACAAAATAGTGTTGATGTCCACAACCTGCCACTTGAGGTAAGTGAGTGACGCACATTACTTGGGTTGACTCACCCAATTCTCGTAATAATTTACCGACAATAGCCGCTGTAGGACCACTGATCCCCACATCCACTTCATCAAAAATCAGGGCTGGTGTATCCATTTTTTTCGCTGTGATCACTTGAATTGCGAGTGCAATACGGGATAACTCACCACCAGAAGCGACTTTAGAAAGGGCTTGGTGAGGTTGTCCAGGGTTTGTGGTGACATTAAACTCAACTTTTGTGGCACCATCGATTTGTAGTGAGCTGTCATCGAAGTAAGTATCAACAGTGAAATAACCATGAGGCATTGATAACTGATGCATACTGTTAGTGATAAGTTGGCTTAACTCATTAGCATATTGTTGGCGAACTTGATGTAATTGTTTAGCAATGTCTAACGCAATTAAATGATCGGTTTTTACTTTTTCGATTAAAGTTTTACAGTCATCATTTTGGCGTAGTAAGGCATTTTTTTCTTCCATGAGTTGCTGATGCAGATCGTATAATTCTTCAGGTGCTACGCGATGCTTGCGTGATAAACTAATGTATTTGGACATGCGCTTTTCAACTTCAAATAAGCGATTGGGATCCATTTCTAAACGATCGCTATAATGGCGAAGTTCGTCACTGACTTCACTAATTTGAATTGAGGCTTCTTCTAGCATCTCTAATAATGAATTAAATTGGCTCTCCATAGAGGTGAGCTCTGTAATTTCATGTTTAGCGACATTGAGCATACTTAAAATATTTTGCTCTTCATTGTCACTTAAGAGTTGTAAGCTATTTTGGCTTAAGGTCAAAAATTGCCCGCAGTTAGACAGACGTTTATATTCTTGATCTAATTCAGGATACTCGCCTTGTACCGGTTGAAATTCATTAAGCTCTTTTAAATGATAATCAACCAGTTGTTGCCTTGCTTCTCTTTCTAGAGAGAGTTGTTGAAACGCTGCCAATGTCTGACAACTTTGATGCCATGTTTGATAGGCTGATTTCATGCTTTTTAATAGAGTTGGTTCATGGGCATAAATATCAAGCAGTTGTTTTTGATAGCGAGGCTCTAAAAGTTGTTGGTGAGCATGTTGCCCATGAATTTGGATCAACAAAGAGCCAAGCTCCCTTAATTGAGAAAGGGGGACGGAAGTACCGTTGATAAAACCACGAGAACGCCCATCAGTAGAGATGGTTCTTCTTAATAAGCATTCGTTATGATCATCAAGATGATGTTCTTCAAGCCAACGCTGTGCCGATGGCGTGTCAGAGAGTGAGAATCGTGCGCATAAATCAGCTCTGGCTGCACCTGGGCGCACCATATTGGCATCACCACGGTTACCTAAGCATAAACCTAGTGCATCAATGGCTATAGATTTACCAGCACCAGTTTCACCCGTAATGGTCGTCATGCCACCAGAAAAATCGATTTCAAGTTCACGGACTATGGCAAAATGACTAATAGTTAATTGAGTCAGCATAGTGCCTCTCCTGTGTATAAAAACATATCTGTAATTACATACAGTATAAACTGGTTTTTTATACAGTAAAGTAGTGAGGCACAAAAATTAGAACATTTTTTTCGACCAGCCTAATTTTGAGCTGAGTGTATTAAAATAATTGTAATCAGTCGGATGAACTAAATTGAGTTTTTGACGGCTACGTTTAATGATGACTTCATCGCCTTCTTTAATAGGCAACACTAATTGACTATCACAACTTACTTCGTAATCAATATTTGTTTGTGAGAATTTTAGGCGAATTTGACTATCACTACTGATAACTAAAGGTCGTGCTGACAAGGTATGTGGAAACATTGGTACTAGTGCAATAGCATCAAGATTGGGCGTTAAAATAGGGCCACCAGCAGATAATGAATAGGCGGTTGAACCCGTGGGGGTGGCTATAATTAAGCCATCAGAACGTTGTGAAAAGGCAAAGCGATCATCAATGTAAACTTCAAACTCAATCATATGAGCCACTTTACCGGGATGAAGCACGACTTCATTTATTGCTGTGCCAATACGTGTTCTTTCACCTTCAGCGCAGACTCGAGCTTCAAGTAAGAACCGTTTTTCTTCACGATAGTGTCCAGCTAAAACATTGGTTAATTGTTGTAAGGCATTATCAGGATCAAGATCTGTAAGAAAACCTAAATTACCGCGGTTAACACCAATCACTTTGATGTTATAGCGCGATAAAACACGAGCTGCTCCAAGCATGTTGCCATCACCTCCGACGACAATAACCAGATCAGCGGCTTTTCCCACCTGTGTTAAATCACCTGTTTGTGCATTTCCAAGTTTTAGCTCTTGAGCGACTTGTGTATCGATAATAACATCATAGCCTTGAGCCTGTAGCCAATGATAGAGCATTTCATGTGTTGAAAGTGCCTCAGGATGGCGGGGATGGCCGACAATGCCAATACATTTAAAGTGTTTTTTTTCCGTTACGGTATTATCTGGCATTTTTTTACCCTCGTTTTGCGCCAATTCCTTGAAACCCGTTTATTGATCCCCATAATAAACTAAATATGAAGATGAATACCAAAACTACGCGGAGATGTTCATGAGTAGTAAAGAACAAAATGTACATGAAGAGCAAGTCTCAAAAGAAAAAGAAGGAATGGGATCGGTAATGGATGATTCTCAAGAGCAGGTTATGACCGAAGAAGCGCAAGCAGATTTTAATGCCCAAGCTGAATTAGTTGAGGCATTAGCGCGTATTGATTCTCTTGAAAAACAACTGGAGCAATCACAAAAAACAGAGCGTGAAGCTATGGCTCGTGCTTTAGCTGAAGTTGAAAACGTGCGTCGCCGTACTCAACAAGATATTGAGAAAGCACATAAATTTGCACTTGAAAAATTCTCTAATGAGTTATTGCCTGTACTTGATAATTTAGAACGCGCTTTATCTGCGGCTGATCATGAAAATGAATCGCAAAAACCAATGATTGAAGGGTTAGAGTTAACGTTGAAATCATTCTTAGATGCCGTTCGTAAATTTGGCATTGAAGTGGTTGAAGAAAAAAATGTGGCTTTCAACCCTGATGTTCACCAAGCGATGACATTGATTGATAGTCCTGAACATGAATCTAATCATGTTGTTGATGTTATGCAAAAAGGATATACCTTAAATGGTCGTTTATTACGTCCAGCTATGGTTATCGTTTCTAAATAGCATTAATAAAAGTATTCGTTATCACACGTTTTATTTAGTGTAGATAAAGTAAACCGCACAATACGAAGTTTATAAATCTTCAAGTTATTGTGCGGTTTTATATTTTTAAAGGCAGGTCTTACTCAATCGCGTCAAGATACCAATTGATAGGTGTTCGGCCTTGTTGCTGTAAAATATCATTAGCCTGTTTAAAATGACCACAGCCTAAAAAGCCTCTATGTGCAGAAAGTGGTGATGGGTGAGGGGCTTTTAAGATAACGTGTTTATTTGTATCAATAAAACGACCTTTTTTCTGAGCATGCGCTCCCCAAAGTAGGAAAATAACCCCTTCTCTACGCTGATTAATTTGCTCAATAACAGCATCTGTAAATATTTCCCAACCATAATTAGCGTGAGAATGTGCTTGGCCTTTCTCTACGGTCAATACGGTATTAAGTAATAAAACTCCTTGTTTGGCCCAACTTTCTAAATAGCCATGGTTAGGTCGCTTAAAATCAGGGTATTCTTTTTCAAGCTCTTTATACATGTTAACTAGTGAAGGGGGAGCCGGTACTCCTGGGCGGACTGAAAAAGAGAGCCCATGTGCTTGGTTTGGACCGTGATAAGGATCTTGCCCTAAAATAACAACCTTCACATTTTCAAAAGGTGTAAAACGAAAAGCATTAAAAACGTCTTCCTGAGGAGGATAAATAATTTTGCCTGCATTCCTCTGTTGTGCAACTTGAGACATAATTTGATGAAAATAAGGCTTTTCTTTTTCAACGCCTATTACATCATGCCAGGTTAATGGTGTAGTCATAACATAAAATCCTTGTTGATATCTTATAGTATCTAAGCTTACAGATTTCATTGAATGAATGAAAATATAACGGTTTAAAAACTAGAATTAATTGGAAACTCAAATTTTCTTTTAAAATTTACAAAAAAAATTGCAAATTAGCAGGGCGTGATTATTGATTTAAAACAACACTTTGCATCTCGTTGAACAAAATGCTTATGAATTTTATTGATATTAATCAAAGAATGAGGCCATTTATACTGGTATATAAGTAGACAGAAACATTGGTTAGACCAAATACCCAAGTTCTGATACGAGATTAGAATTTGATTTTGTGCCCACATTGGAGGTCGAAATGATTACTGGTATCCAAATTACTAAAGCTGATAACGATGATTTATTACACTCTTTCTGGTTATTAGATGATGAAAACGGTGAAGCACGTTGCATTTGCGCTAAAAAAGGCTTTGAAGAAGGCCAAGTGATTGACCGTAAAGAATTAGGCAATATCGAATACCGTGAAGTGCCTGTAGAATCTAAACCGGTTGTTCGTGTAGAAGGCGGTCAACATCTTAATGTTAACGTATTAAGCCGTGAAACATTGGAAGATGCAGTTAATAATCCTGAGAAATATCCTCAGTTAACGATCCGTGTTTCTGGTTATGCTGTGCGCTTTAACTCACTGACGCCAGAACAACAACGTGATGTTATTACTCGTACTTTCACTGAAAGTCTGTAATTTTTTACTAAAGTAATAAGTTAATGATAAAGCCCGATATGAAAATATCGGGCTTTTTTTATGCTCGAGCAGTGTTATTCAATAATAAAAAACCGTAGCAATATTAATTCGCTACGGTTCTAAATAAATAAAGAAATAATGCAGATTATTCGCTATCAGTCGGCATTTCTTTTGCTGAGTTTACTGGTGCTGCACTTTTTGTCGCGCTATTGGTTGCCGTTTTGCGGCGCTTACCAATATTTTTACGATCGCGGGCGCGCACTTTTTCTTTAACTGCTTTTTTCTCTTCGTCTTTTTTCGCTTTACGTTTAGCCAGCACTTTTTTAGATGGTTTAAACGTTGCTTTTTGACTCGGTGCTTTAGTGGTTGGGCGTAACTCAGCGACGACACGGTATTTAATTGGCTCTTGAACGTAACGGCCAATCTTACCTAGTAATGGGTGATCGTGCGCTTCAACTAATGAAATGGCGATACCTTTACGCCCTGCACGCCCTGTTCGACCAATACGGTGCAAATAAACGTCGGCGGTGCGGGGTAAATCAAAGTTAAATACGTGAGTGATATCATCTAAATCAAGACCTCGAGAAGCAACGTCTGTTGCGACCAATACATTCATTTGTCCTGATTCTAAACGTTTTATCGCATCATTACGTTGTGTTTGCGCCATCTCACCTTCAAGGTAGCTACATTTAATACCTTGCTTTTCTAATGCAGAGACAAGTTCTCTTACTCGTTCTCTTTTACGCACAAAGACAATTGATTTTTTAACATCGTCTTGCTTTAGTAATGCGGTCAGTAATGCTGTTTTATGTTCAAGATTATCAGCATGATAATAGAACTGCTGAATTTTTTTACGTTCACGACGTGAAGGGTCTGCATTCAGTTCAACGGGTTCATTAAGGATACGTTGTGCAAAATCAATAACGGCATTACCTTCAAGTGTTGCAGAAAATAGTAATGTCTGTTTGCGCCAGCGAGTTTCGCCCGCAATGGTTTCAATATCATTAGCAAAACCCATATCTAACATACGGTCTGCTTCATCTAAAATCAGCATTTCTACCGCACGACAGTCAAAGTTTTCTTCTTTGATGTACTGTAATAAACGGCCTGTTGTAGCAACTACGATATCTTGGTTCTCGCTGAAAACTTCAGCGTGATTCATATAAGCAACACCGCCCGTGATAGTGGCGATATCTAAGTGTGTGTGCGCACATAATTCTTTTGCCTGCTCGGCAACTTGCATGGCAAGTTCGCGTGTTGGTGTCAGGATAAGAATACGTGGCGGGCCTGATTTTTTACGTGGATAATCAAGCAAGTGTTGAATTGCCGGAAGCAAAAAGGCCGCAGTTTTCCCCGTGCCTGTTGGCGCAGAGCCTAAAATATCACGCCCATCCATTGCTGCTGGAATGGCATCTGCTTGAATAGCAGTAGGACGTTGATATCCTTTTTCTTCTAATGCGGTCAATAAACTTTCATCAAGTTCAAGACTGGAAAATGTCGTGGCTGTCATTGTATACCTCTGTTTAGGGCGCGGATTTTGACATTATCCCCTGTTAAAAGCCAGCGGATTTACCGCTATCACATTATATATTACCGATAGACGAAGGTATTCGTTGTTTTTTAGGCTTAATCTAAATAAGCGCGCATCGTATACAAATAGTTTAATGTTAAGATAGGGGTTGCAGAAGCGTTATCATACCATATATCTCTTTTTCAACGACATGAATGATAAGTAATAAAAAAGAGATAGTAAGACGAATCAATAGAGCCAATAGATGAATCAAAAGAAAGTGAAAAAAGCTGGATTACGCAAAGGCGGTTTTACATTTAAACAATTTTTTGTTGCTCATGATAAGTGTGAAATGAAAGTCGGGACAGATGGCGTCTTATTAGGAGCTTGGGCACCCATCGAGAATGTAAAAAGAGCTCTTGATATTGGTACGGGAAGTGGATTAGTTGCTTTAATGTTGGCTCAACGGGCTAACCAAATTGAGTGTATTGATGGCATTGAACTTGATGAGCATGCGGCATTACAAGCCATAGACAATGCCCAAGCATCACAATGGTGTTCATTAATTCATATTTATCATTGTGATATTCATCATTATGCAGAACAAACACAAAATAAATATGATTTAATTGTCAGTAATCCTCCTTATTTTGAGCCTGCGATCGCCTGTCGCAATGATGTACGCGAACAAGCGCGTTATACCAAAACGTTAACGCATGAAGGATTATTAGACTGTGCGCAATCGCTTATTACAGAAGAGGGTTTATTTTGTGTTGTGTTGCCTTATACTATTGGAAAGCAATTTATTGAAATAGCAGAAAAAAAAGAGTGGTGTGTAGCTAAACGGGTTAATATCAAAGACAGTGCAGACAAACCTTATCATCGAATTTTGTTAGCGTTTCAAAGACAAAGTGAAAGTTGCATTGAATGTAATATAGAAGAGCTTATTATTCGACATAACGAAGGCCATTACACCGATAAGTTTCAATCTTGGGTAACTGACTTTTATTTATATTATTAAATCTATATTTAATAATACATTGTTTAAGATTATATATATTGTTGTAAGTAATCGTATATATCTAAATGATATCATTGTGTTATCGTTGTTTTATTGGCAAATTGCATTTTGGTTGGTGATCACCATGATGATTTTTTTGTGATTCATCTCTTAAAATAATGATTGAATTGAACTTCACTCTATTTTTACGCTCTAACTCATGTAGCTCATAAAAACGAGAAGGAATAACGAGAGTAAATATGACGGAGTCATTTAAAAATAGTGCGAAGCTAGACTTCGGGAGAGTCCATCTCTAATGAGCGAGCAGTTAACGGATCAAATGTTGGTTGAAAAGGTACAAAATGGTGACCAGAATGCGTTTAATTTGCTGGTTATCCGCTATCAACATAAGGTAGCAAGCCTGATTTCCCGTTATGTACCACAGGGTGATGTGCCAGATGTTTCGCAGGAAGCCTTTATTAAAGCTTATCGAGCCATAGGTTCTTTTCGTGGTGATAGTGCTTTTTATACATGGCTTTACCGTATTGCGGTGAATACCGCAAAAAACTATCTGGTTGCACAAGGGCGACGTCCGCCTTCAAATGATTTAGATGCGAGTGATGTCGAAAATTTTGAATCACCTAATGCATTGAAAGAAATTTCGAACCCTGAGAATTTAATGTTGTCTGAAGAGTTACGGAGAGTAGTTTTTCACACCATAGAGTCATTACCTGAAGATTTGCGAGTTGCTATAACACTTCGGGAACTTGATGGACTGAGCTATGAAGAGATAGCCGTCATTATGGATTGCCCTGTTGGAACAGTACGTTCACGTATTTTTAGGGCACGAGAAGCTATTGATAATAAGGTTCAACCATTAATACAAGAATTTTGATTGTGGGTGAACCATCACTGACTGAAGGGTACTTTTACATGCAAAAAGAAAAACTTTCTGCATTTATGGATGGCGAAGTTCTTGATAAAGAATTAATGGGAACAATTGCACGTGATGACTCAATGAAAGAAACATGGCAACGTTACCATTTAATTCGTGACACAATGCGTGGTGATGTAGGTGAAGTAGTCCACTTTGATATCGCAAGTCGCGTTGCGCTCGCTTTAGAGAACGAACCTGTCCGCATAAGTCCTGAACAACAACGAGAGCAACAACCTGCGCCATCACAATGGCGTCAGCACTCTTTTTTACAAACGTTACGCCCTTGGGCGAGTCAGTTAACTCAAATTGGTGTCGCGGCTTGTGTTTCATTAGCTGTTATTGTTGGTGTTCAGCAATATAATGGAAAGAATGGTTCTGAAGATTTCCAAGTAGATACACCTGTGTTTAATACCCAACCTATCATGGGGTCTGGTGCACCAGTAAGTTTAAATTTTCAAAATGATACTTTAGGTAAAGATCAGCAAACACGTTTACAAGAGCGCAATCAGCGCCTTGGATTAATGTTGCAACAGTATGAGTTAGATCGTCGTATTTATAATGCACCACAAAATGAAGCACCAGCGAATGAGCAAGGTGTAACTCAACCGGTAACAGCACAGTAATAATAACGACGTGAATGTATAAATAACGTGTGGGAATGAAACAGTCGTAATGAAAAAATCATGGTTATCCGTCTTATTGGTGGCGGGCAGCCTGTCAATGCCGATACAAGCCTTGGCGCAACCTCAAACAGGTAGTGTCGAGGCTTTGTTGCAAAAGATGGGTCAGACAAGTCAAAGCTCTACCTATGAATTATCTTTTATCAATATCAACTCTCAAGGTATTGTTCCTATTCGCTATCGTCATACTCTTATTGATGGCAAACCTCTTGCACAATTAATGCAAATGGATAGTACACGTCGTGAAATTGTTCAACGTGGTAATGAAATCAGTTATTTTGAACCAGGATTAGATGCCTTTAGCTTGAGAAATGATCATATTGTTGATTATATTCCTGCTATTATCTATCAAGATTTCAATGAGTTATCAAACTATTATAATTTTATTGATGCGGGTAGAACTCATATTGGTGATATTCCAAGTCGCGTTGTTCGTGTGTTATCAAAAAATAATGACCGTTATGATTATGTCTTATTTATTGATGAAGAAAGGTATCTTCCTTTAAGAGTTGATCTTTTAGATAAAAATAATGAAATAATTGAGCAGTTTAGAGTGATTACAGTAAATGAAGGCAATGAGGTTGAGACTAAATTGAATTCATTACGTACCGTGAATATGCCACCGGTGTTACTTATCCCTAAGTCTAAACCTTTAGTCTATCACTGGTCAGTCAGCGAGTTACCTGATGGCTTTAAAGAAGTAAAACGTAGTAATCATCAAATTTCTGAAACTGAGTTTAGTCAGTCTATTTTATTTAGTGATGGTCTATTTGACTTCTCTATTTATGTTAATAAAAGTGGTCAGCATACCAATTCGCCCGAACGCGATAAAATGTTAAGGTATGGCCGTAATACAATTTATACTTATGACAAGGAAGGCAATGAAATTACCTTCATTGGTCAACTACCATTTTCTACAGCACAGAAGATAGTGAATAGTATTGTATTTACGAAAAAGTAAAAGGTATAAGTTATGGTTAAAGAGTGGGCAACAGTTATACATTGGCATGAAGGAAGAGCGTTATTGCGCTATGGTTCTTCTTCTGGCTGTGGTAGTTGTCAAGCTCGTGCCGCGTGTGGTTCTTATTTATTGAATAAAATAGGACCCGAAACTGTTCATCAACTCGAACTTCCAGTAGCACAACCTTTAGTCGAAGGACAAAAAGTGGAAGTTGGGATCCCTGAAAATAATCTACTTCTTTCTGCGATGTTGGTGTATTTAACGCCACTTATTGGCCTATTTATTGTTGCGGGCATTGCGAGCCTTTGGTTTTCCAGTGAATTTGCTATTTTTTGTAGTGGTCTTGCTGGTGGCCTTCTTGGCTTTTTATTAGCAAAAAGAGTGGCAACATGGTGGAGCAAAGATGAAGGTTTTGAACCGGTTATATTACAAATAGGTCTTCCTCCTCATGAACTTAAGGTTCAATTCCAAGAGTAGTTAGCAGATAAAAAAGAAGGGGCGTTAGCCCCATTATTTTTTGCTTGGCTAATTTCGTTATTGTTTTCATCTTAAATTAATGCGTTTCGATATCTAGAAATTGTCTCAAAAAAATCACAAATAAATGCAAGTCTTAGCATAAATGTTTGTGTTTGATGAACGTTTCTTTGAGTATAATGTCTCTAGTGTGTAGAATGCGTCATCAATAATAACTCCTGCAATATAGAGTTTTCGCTTTGTGTCCATGAATGACTCCAAAGCCAGATTTATAGAGCAAAGCAATAGAGAAAAATAATTTCAGAATGAAAAACATACGTAACTTTTCCATTATCGCACATATTGACCACGGTAAATCGACGTTATCAGATCGAATTATTCAAATTTGTGGTGGCTTATCAGATCGTGAAATGGCTGCGCAGGTTCTTGATTCTATGGATCTTGAGCGTGAACGTGGTATTACAATCAAAGCGCAAAGCGTAACCTTGAATTACACCGCGGATGACGGTGAAGTTTATCAGCTTAACTTTATCGATACCCCTGGACACGTTGACTTCTCTTATGAAGTATCTCGTTCACTTGCCGCTTGTGAAGGCGCCTTATTGGTCGTTGATGCAGGACAAGGGGTTGAAGCACAAACATTAGCAAACTGCTATACGGCGATGGACATGGATCTCACCGTCGTCCCGGTTCTAAATAAAATAGATTTACCTGCAGCCGAGCCTGAGCGCGTTGCTGAAGAAATTGAAGATATTGTAGGAATTGATGCCACAGATGCAGTACGTTGCTCTGCAAAAACAGGTGTGGGTGTCAAAGAAGTTATTGAACGTCTTGTTAAAGAAATTCCAGCGCCCGAAGGCGACCCTGAAGCGCCATTACAAGCTCTGATCATTGATTCATGGTTTGATAACTATCTTGGTGTTGTTTCACTTATTCGTGTTAAAAACGGTAAAGTGAACAAAGGCGATAAAATCAAGGTCATGAGTACTGGCCAAGTTTATAACATTGACCGTATTGGTATTTTTACGCCCAAACAAATTGATACAACATCATTAAATTGTGGTGAAGTGGGTTGGGTTGTTTGTGGTATTAAAGATATTTTAGGTGCCCCTGTTGGAGATACTTTAACAGCAGCACAAAAACCAGCAGATAAACCGTTACCAGGTTTTAAGAAAGTGAAACCACAGGTGTATGCGGGGTTATTCCCAATTAGTTCCGACGACTATGAATCATTTCGTGATGCATTAGGTAAATTAAGTCTTAATGATGCATCATTGTTCTATGAACCAGAAAGTTCATCTGCATTAGGTTTCGGTTTCCGTTGTGGTTTCTTAGGTCTTCTTCATATGGAGATTATTCAAGAACGTTTAGAACGTGAATATGACCTCGACCTGATCACAACAGCACCAACGGTAGTTTATGAAGTTGAAATGACTAACGGTGATATAATATCAGTAGATAGCCCGTCTAAATTACCTGCACTGAATAATATCGAAGAAATCAGAGAGCCTATTGCTGAATGTCATATGTTATTACCGCAAGAATACTTAGGTAATGTAATTACTTTATGTGTCGAAAAACGCGGTGTTCAAACCAATATGGTCTATCATGGTAATCAGGTTTCATTGACTTATGAAATACCAATGGCGGAAGTGGTCTTGGATTTCTTTGACCGCTTAAAATCAACATCACGTGGTTATGCTTCTTTAGACTATAACTTTATCCGTTTCCAAGGCTCAAACATGGTACGTGTCGATGTCTTGATTAATGGTGATCGTGTTGATGCTTTAGCGTTGATAACACATAACGATAATGCACCTTATCGTGGACGCGAGTTGGTGGAAAAAATGAAAGAATTTATTCCACGTCAACAGTTTGATATCGCTATTCAAGCGGCAATTGGTAACCATATTATTGCTCGTTCAACTGTTAAACAGTTACGTAAAAACGTATTAGCCAAATGTTATGGTGGTGACGTTAGCCGTAAGAAAAAACTGTTACAGAAACAGAAAGATGGTAAAAAACGTATGAAGCAAATTGGTAACGTAGAGCTACCACAAGAAGCGTTTTTAGCCATCCTTCATGTTGGTAAAGATAAATAATTTAAGGAGAAAACATGGCTAACACGTTTGCCTTGATCCTAACGCTGGCAACGCTAATAACGGGCGTTTTTTGGTGTATTGAGCGCTTTAAGCTCAAACCAGCCCGAAAAGCAAAACTAAAGCGTCTTCAAGAAATGACGCAAGGTACTGAGGATCAGCAAGAGTTAGCAAAATCAATTAATAAACCAAGCTGGGCTGAAACCTTAGGTTCTCTCTTTCCAGTATTGATTATTGTTTTGGTTCTGCGTTCATTTGTGTATGAGCCGTTTCAAATACCTTCTCGTTCCATGATGCCAACCTTATTGGTTGGCGATTTTATCTTGGTTGAAAAGTTTGCTTATGGATTAAAGGATCCAATAACACAAACAACGTTAATAAATACAGGAAAACCCAAACGGGGTGATATTGCCGTCTTTAAATATCCTCGGGATCCTTCTACTGATTTTATTAAACGTGTTATTGGGTTACCGGGTGATAAAATTGTTTATGATATGATGTCGAAAAAAATACACATCTACCCAAATTGTAATAAAGCGATTTGTAATGATGAGATTTCGGTAACTTATGGTACCGCTTATCCAAGCGAATGGACGCTGTTATTGCAAAATGTACCGGGTGGTCAGCGTATAAATGGCATGAAATCAATTCCAATTGAAGAGCCGATTTCAACAGCAACTCAATTACGTGAAGAAGAACGAGTAGAAACGATAGGAAAAGTCTCTCACCGTATAATGACAATACCTGGTGATATGACGATGCCTGAGTTTATCCAACCTGGATTACCCGTTGGTACTTGGATTGTCCCAGAAGATCATTATTTTATGATGGGCGATAACCGTGATGGAAGTTCTGACAGTCGCTTCTGGGGCTTTGTGCCAGAGAAAAATTTAGTGGGTAAAGCGACAACCATTTGGATGAGCTTTGAAAAACAAGAGAATGAATGGCCTACAGGTGTTCGTCTCAGTCGTATCGGTGGCATTAAGTAACTATTGACAAAATAGCTACAGCATTCCTTTCTATCTCAGTGTAGAATATGCCACTTCTTTAAATATGATTGGCTCCTGTTATTCACAGGAGCCAGTGCAAACGCAACAGTTCTGTTATCCAACCCGATAATCTCTCGTTGTCTTAAACAGATTTGTTGCGTGTGCTCCAAATTAAGTTATGGAACTTGATCGCACATGAATACTTTATTAGTAAACCAGTTACAAAAGAAACTGGGATATACTTTCACGCAAAATGAATTATTACTTCAGGCTTTAACGCATCGTAGTGCAAGTAGTAAACACAATGAACGTTTAGAATTTTTAGGTGATTCAATTCTAAGCTATGTTATTGCTAATGCGCTCTATCATCGTTTCCCTCGTGTTGATGAAGGGGATATGAGCCGAATGAGAGCAACGCTTGTTCGTGGTAATACACTCGCAGAATTAGCGCGTGAATTTGAACTAGGCGAATGTCTGCGTTTAGGGCCTGGAGAATTAAAAAGTGGCGGTTTTCGCCGAGAATCAATTTTAGCAGATACGGTGGAAGCTTTAATTGGTGCTATTTTCCTTGATAGTAATATTCAAAATATCGAAAAAATTATTTTAAAATGGTATGAGAATCGTTTGGCTGAAATCAGTCCAGGCGATAAGCAAAAAGATCCTAAAACTCGTCTGCAAGAGTATCTGCAAGGGCGCCATCTTCCACTACCTTCTTATATTGTGGTACAGGTTCGTGGTGAAGCCCATGACCAAGAGTTTACGATCCATTGTCAGATAAGCGGTATCGATCAACCTGTCAAAGGGATGGGTACAAGCCGTCGAAAAGCTGAACAAGCCGCTGCTGAACAGGCATTAATACAACTGGAGCTTGAATGAGCGAAGAACAAACCTATTGCGGATTTATTGCGATAGTCGGTCGCCCAAATGTGGGAAAATCAACACTACTGAACCAATTATTGGGGCAGAAAGTTTCTATTACATCACGTAAACCGCAAACAACGCGTCATCGTATCATGGGTATTGATACTGACGGTGCTTACCAAGCGATTTATGTTGATACACCGGGCTTGCATATTGAAGAAAAGCGAGCTATCAACAGACTAATGAACCGCGCAGCAAGTAGCTCGATTGGTGATGTTGAACTGGTGATTTTTGTTGTTGAAGGCACCAACTGGACGCCTGATGACGAAATGGTATTGAACAAATTAAAATCATTGCGTTGCCCTGTTTTATTAGCAATTAATAAAGTGGATAACGTCATTGATAAAACCAAGTTACTTCCACATATTGGCTTTTTAAGCCAACAAATGGATTTTCTTGATGTTGTACCAATTAGTGCAGAAAAAGACATGAATATTGATACGATTGCAAAAATTGTTCGTAAATGTCTACCAGAAGCTATTCATCATTTCCCTGAAGATTATATTACTGATCGTTCTCAACGTTTTATGGCGTCAGAAATTATTCGTGAGAAATTGATGCGTTTCTTAGGTGAAGAATTACCTTATTCTGTCACTGTTGAAATTGAGCAATTTGTGACTAATGAGCGCGGTGGTTACGATATCCACGGATTAATTCTGGTTGAACGTGAAGGCCAGAAAAAAATGGTTATTGGTAATAAAGGCGTAAAAATCAAGAAAATTGGCACCGAAGCCCGTATGGATATGGAAGACCTATTTGAAAACAAAGTTCACTTAGAACTTTGGGTGAAGGTTAAAGCTGGCTGGGCTGATGATGAACGTGCTTTACGTAGCCTTGGCTATGTGGATGATTTAAAGTAGGTAACTGAAGTGGATGGCTGGCAACGTGCATTTGTTATCCATGCTCGACCCTATAGTGAAACAAGCCTATTGCTTGATTTTTTCACTGAAAATGAAGGGCGAGTACGCATATTGTCGAAAGGTGCACGGGGCCGTCGTTCACCCTTAAAAGGGGCACTTCAACCTTTTACGCCTTTGCTCATTCGTTGGAGTGGGCGAGGAGAAGTTAAAACCCTTCGTGATGCTGAACCTATCTCTTTAGCTTTACCGCTGACAGGCTCTGTTCTTTATAGTGGCTTGTATCTTAATGAACTTTTGTCTCGTGTTTTAGAAAATGGCACTTCTTATAGTGTGCTTTTTTTTGAATACCTTTCTTGTTTACAAATTCTTGCTGCTAGTGATACTACACCAGAGGCAGCCTTAAGACGCTTTGAACTCGCTTTATTAACACAACTTGGTTATGGCTTAGATTTTCTGCATTGTGCAGGAAGTGGGGAGCCTGTTTCTGATACGATGACATACCGTTATCGTGAAGAAAAAGGTTTTATCGCAAGTTTAGTGGTTGATCATAATAGTTTTACTGGGCTTGAATTAAAATCATTAGCCAGTCGTGAGTTTCCTACAACTGAAACATTAAAAGCGGCGAAAAGGTTTACAAGAATGGCATTAAAGCCCTATTTAGGTGGAAAACCATTAAAAAGTAGAGAACTTTTCAGGCAATTTGCCATTAAAAAAGCCCCGAAAAAAAGGGCATTGATAACTGATCAATAATATTGTCTTTTTCTTCTCTATGGAATGTGTAAACTAAGGTAATGCAACGTTATTTTTCAGGAGAAGAGCATGTCTGATATTCTACTTGGCGTTAATATTGACCATATCGCCACCCTTCGTAATGCCCGTGGCACAACGTATCCCGATCCTGTTCAAGCCGCTTTTGTTGCAGAACAAGCAGGCGCTGATGGCATCACTATTCATTTACGTGAAGATAGACGTCATATCACTGACCGTGACTTAATGCTGATAAGCCAAACAGTTCAGACAAGATTAAATCTAGAAATGGCAGTTACAGAAGAAATGATTGAGATTGCGTGTCAAACGCAACCTGATTTTTGTTGTTTAGTACCTGAAAAACGCCAAGAAGTAACAACAGAAGGCGGTTTAGATGTTGTTGGGAATGAAGAAAAGATAGTAGATGCAATTAAACGCTTATCTTTAGCAGGTATAAAAGTTTCGCTATTTATTGACCCTGACCATGAACAAATTAACGCAGCAGATCGTGTTGGTGCGCCTGTTATTGAAATTCATACTGGTGCTTATGCTGACGCTGAAGATGAAATGGCTCAAGAAAAAGAGTTTGCTCGTATTCGTGATGCAGTAACTTATGCCGCATCTAAAGGTTTAAAAGTGAATGCTGGGCATGGTTTGCATTATCACAACGTGCAGCGCATTGCAGCCTTGCCTGAATTATATGAATTGAATATTGGTCACGCCATTATTGGTAGAGCGGTATTCAGTGGATTAGCGCCTGCAGTTGAAGAAATGAAACGTTTAATGCGAGAAGCGCGTCGCTAATGGCCATTGTTGGTTTAGGTATGGATATTGTTGAAATATCGCGTATCGAAGAAATTATAGGGCGTTCTGGTGAACGCCTTGCTCGTCGCATTCTTACTGAAACAGAATGGGGAATCTATCAATCACATAAACAGCCAATACGTTTTTTAGCCAAGCGATTTGCAGTCAAAGAAGCCGCGGCAAAAGCATTAGGTACAGGCATTCGTTTAGGATTGGCTTTTAACCATTTTGAAGTACGTAATGATGAATTGGGTAAGCCAACACTGCACTTTTTAGCGGTTGCCAAAGAAATGGCAGAAAAAGCGGGGATAAATTCTATTCACGTGACGCTTGCTGATGAGCAACGCTATGCTTGTGCGACAGTTATTTTAGAGAAATAACGTTTTTAGTTTTATCACCCACAAAGATTTTGTGATTGGAGTTTAGATCTTATCTGCGTGGTGGATCAACACAAATTTTTCCCATAATTCATCCTGAGATTCAGTATGAACAGGATCGATAATGATCGTGTTGGTAATTGGGCAAACCGATTGGCAAGTCGGTTTATCGTAATGTCCTACACATTCAGTGCAAAGATCAGGATTAATTTCATAAATATCATCCCCCATTGAAATCGCATCATTAGGACACTCGGGTTCACACATATCGCAGTTGATGCATTTCTTTGTAATTAGTAAAGCCATATCAGTCACTTAATATATAAATCATTAAATTTCAGTAACTTATATCTTGCACTTATATGTTACCATCTATCAGTTTTGTGTCGCTATATCCGATAAAGTAGTGTTTTATCATTCAAATAGGAATATTACCCCAATCTTTTTGCTTAATAGGCACTAAGTAAGGGAAGTAAGGTTACCATTTATAGGGAATTTCCTAAAGTGGCATCGCTCAAATGGTTTATTAGAATGTATAAATAAAATATTAAATATTTGCTAATGAAGAGAAATAAAAGCAAGTTGCACTAATAACGTTGCGTAATGTTTTTAATGTTGGATTTCCTGTTGGTGATCATGTTCGATAAAGCGTTTCTCAAGATACTCCTACTTTTTTGGCTATTTTTGCTATACCGCTCCGAGCTTCTACGACATGGCGTAAGCCATAAGAAAAGTTTCTTGCCCACTATCTTCATCAATATCAAGAAAGGCTTGGTGTAAAACGAATAACAAAAAATAGTATTTTTTGTGGTATCCCGCACACCTAACACTCTGTTATTGAGGTTAAATAATAAAATAAATAAGGGGTATACTATGCCAACACTATTCAATATGTGGACATTCGCACTTTTGTCCTTGGGGTTGGTGCTAACACCGGGCCCTAATATGATTTACCTGATATCACGCTCAATCTCTCAAGGGAAAAAAGCGGGATTTATTTCACTCATTGGTGTAGCTGTTGGCTATATTTTTTATATGTTATTAGCTACATTTGGTATTACCGCAATTTTTATGGCTGTGCCTTATGCTTATGATACCTTGAAAATTTGTGGTGCTATTTATCTGCTTTATATTGCTTGGCAGTCGATTAAACCCGGTGGTCGCTCTATCTTCCATCCTAAAAAATGTCTTTCAGGTAATACGACAACGCTTTTTGTAATGGGATTTGTCACTAATCTTCTCAATCCTAAAATTGCATTGATGTACCTTTCACTTCTACCTCAATTTATAACTATTGGGAATGGTAGCGTATTAAATCAGTCATTAGTCCTTGGTAGTATCCAAATTGTTATTAGTATTGCGGTGAATGGCTTGGTTGTTATTGCTGCGGGATCTATCGCTGGATTTTTTATACAAAGACCACGTTGGGCATTAATTCAACGTTGGTTTATGGCGACAATTTTAGGCGCTTTAGCGATTAAATTAGCAACCGAAGCCCGTATCAATTAAAGCTCTATCTTGTTATTTCTATCATAAACAATTCAAGGTAATCTCTTTAGTTATCAATAGAAAACAGGGTACAATATCCCGCTATATGATAATGAAGAGATATCCTTGTGAATAAAGTGAAAGATGATATTTATTGGATGTATAAAGCGATTGAGCAAGCGCATAAAGCACAAGAGATCGGTGAAATACCGGTGGGCGCTGTATTAGTCGTCGATAATAAAATCATTGCTAAGGGATGGAATCATTCAATTATCGATAACGATCCTACAGCACATGCAGAGATTATGGCATTACGCAAAGGGGGAAAGCATTTACAAAATTATCGTCTCCTCGATGCTACTCTCTATATTACTCTCGAGCCTTGTGTGATGTGTGCTGGAGCGATTGTACATAGTCGTGTAAAACGCGTGGTTTATGGTGCATCTGATCTAAAAACAGGTGCAGCGGGTTCATTTATTGATATTTTGCAACACCCTGGAATGAATCATAAAGTTGAGATAACGTCAGGTGTGTTAGGTGAAGAGTGTTCACAACTTTTAAGCCAATTTTTTAAGATGAGAAGGGCTGAAAAGAAACAACTTAAAAAGCAAAAAAATAGCCCTGTTTTAGTAAGTACAGAGCAAGCAACAAAGGAATAAATATCTGTTTACTGATAATTAAGAGTATAGGTTGCTTGAGCTTGGAAAGGGCCTGTTAGCAATGTTTGATTTTTCAGTGCAGAGGGTGATGCCTCAACATACGTCATAAAATTAAACTGAATACGTTTATTATTAAGAAGTCGAGTTGTGCTCGGCTTTTTTAATTGAATAACATTGCGTTGCACATCAGTAAATACAATCCCGATACTTTTAGGATCTTCAGATCCTGTACCAACAACAGCAAGATGATTAGGCATTGTAGGATGCTCTTTCCCATCAAGTGTAATTGTGACACTTTTATAAATATCTTGGCTGCAATTTTCTAAACTAATACTAAACGTAACGGGTTCACTTTTTTGAAAAGTATAGAGATCTTTTGCGGATATCTGTTTGAAATCGATCACCTTATTTTCATCACCGGCAACTATAGTACAACCATGTGCGACAACAACACCTTTAAACTCCATATCACCGCCAATAAGTTCTGTCGCTGCAAAAGCTGAAGATGAAAATAATAGCAAAAGTGAAATAGCGGATTTTTTAATTTTGTTATTCATTACATAAACTCTGCAACTAATGTAGCATGTGCTGAAAACTCACCTTCTGTAATTTTGCTCCCTGTTTTTGCGATGGGGGCGGCGGTGATTTCCCAGCTTCCTTTGAAGTTATTCAGTTTTCCCACAGAAAAATATTGATTAGGAGGCACAATTGCTCCTGATTTGTCTCTTAAAACAATACCTAGATTGGTTCGATCTACAGGTCCTGTTGTTCCAAGATAATTAGGATTAAAACTAGCGATACCTGAGCTTCCAGTTTGAATTTTAAACATAATTCGACTGTTAGGATTAGTAAAACTACCACCTTCACATTTTATTGGAATATTACGCGTAATTTTGTAGTTCTGGCCATTTAAGTAGTCAGAAGTATTACCAACATTGCCAAAATCAAAGGTAATTGGAGAGCCGTTATTAAATGTACATCTATCTTCAGTGGTTAATATGCCTGAACTAATGACTAATTTCGAAATAGGCTCAGGGCCATATTCTCGATATAAGCCATTACCTACACGAGCATACATTTGAGCTACGGCTTGCCCTGTTAATGAAATTCCATTAATAATCGGTTTTTTCAAGCGAAACACTAAGACACCGCTACTTCCTGACGACATGTTCGGTTTGGGGGATTCAGGAACACGGCAACCTTGTTGCCCATTTCGATTGTTGGGTTTTTCAATAAAAGGAACAGTAGGAAGCGAATCAGGCCCCCAAATAGAAAACTTGATTTGAACATCAACGTATTCATTAAGTTCATAGTAATTATTGCCTAAATAACGTAGATCAGAATTTGCCATATAATAGGTACGAGAATTGGGTACCAAGGGATCTTTTGGGCAATAAACAGTGGCCAAGTATCTATCAGGCAATGAAAAATTGACGGTGGCGGTTTCACCTGGTCGGTTATTAGGGAATGTTGCGTTATTTAACGCAACTCTAAAAACATTGGGGCCACCGACGGTACGAACTTCTCCATGAATATAAGCAGAAGCAATAATTGGAGTGCATAATATTGCGCCAGTAAAAAATAATTTTAGCGTATTGAAATAAAAATTTGCTGTTGTTGGATTCATTTTATTCCTACCGGCGTCAAGTTAATTAATATTTGGGTTGTTGTTCTTTCGGGGCTGCTTTACAGCTGTTTTGTTGGCAAACAAATTTTAATTCTGGATGCCCACCGTAATCATTTACATACATCATATAGAATTGATTGACGTTACTGGTTTTAACAGGAATTTCCAGTGACGATTTAGGCGCAATCATTAAACCAGGGAATGTAGTTAATTTATCACTATCTTCACCATTCAATTTATTCGAAAGACCAATAATCGTGATGTAGTAAGGTGTTGGATTTTCTGCAATAAATTTATTTTCTTGTTTTTTAAATATTAATTGATCTTGCCAAATCATACCGGGTTTTTCAGGAATAACAGCGGTAGGGCGATAGAATAATTTTATCCGTGACTGCATTGCCATTTGTAACACGTTTGCTTGCTTTGGTGCGGGTGGAATTTCACGGACATTTAAATAAAATAGAGACTCTCTATCTTGTGGTAAAAGTCCAATTTCTGCGGTTTTGGTTATTCTCACAACCCCTTTTTGGTCGCCATCAAGACGTTGTAAAGGGGGAAGGGCCACTAAAGGTGACGCAATTTTTTGGCCGTGTTCATTTTCAACCCATGATTGAGCTAAAAAAGGAATATCAGGACTCGTATTTTTTAAATTCACACTGGCTGAATTTTCATTACCAGTTAACACAATACGTGTTCTATCTAATGACACACCAGCTTGTGTTGTATTCACCATGCTAAATGCAAGTAATGAACCGCAAAAAAGTGTTTTGAGTGTGTTGAATGAGTTCATACATTTATCTCTAGTAATTCATTTTGTTCATTAAAATCCCTGACATAATAACAATTCACGTTTTAGTGGATCGTTAATTGCTGTCGGAATTGTAATTGTGCATTGGGTTTTCCCCGCCCAGACCACGTTTAATGATTCATTGAGGTGAACACCCGCGATATAGACTAGTCCTTCTTCCATCACCATTCCCATATTTTCACCATCTTTATTAGTGACTTCAGCACCAAAAGGAGGATGTTTTTGATCAGCGGTTTGCAAGATAGCCATTAGACGTTCACCTTGGCGAACAGGGAATGTATAGTAACCAATAGCACCTTCAGTTAACGTTGCTGAAGTGATGGCTTTACGTGTTTCAATATCTGAATCCATTTTATCAACATCAATACGCGCATCAACGTTGTTATAGCTGGTTAAGTCAGTAAGTACCCCAATACCAAATAGATTTGTTGTCGTACTTTGGTTATTAAACGGCACACCTGAAACGCCATCTGTATCAACCATCATTCGAGCTGTACTGGATGTCATGCTGCTACTATGTAATGCAGCGCCATGACGAGTAGCTGTAAATCCGCCTTTTACTGTTGCACCTACAGCAATATAATTATCTTGTTGATAGCTTGCATTGGCATTTATTTCTGCATATTGCGAGCGATGTTGGTAATAACCGTCTGTATTCGCTTTATTATCTGAACTTAAACCAGCACGGACACGCCACAAATTATTATAATTGCTATTGTCCGAATAAGAAGCCATTTGGTTTACTTTCCCATTACTGTCTTGCAGGCTATAACCTATATTTCGGCCACTGCCTAATGGGACTGAAATATTGAAAGAAATACTGTCATCAGTATTCCCTTTATGCTGAGTACGGAATGCAGAGAGGTT
This sequence comes from Proteus sp. G2626, assembly GCF_009915985.1. NCBI lineage: Bacteria > Pseudomonadati > Pseudomonadota > Gammaproteobacteria > Enterobacterales > Morganellaceae > Proteus > Proteus sp. G2626. The sequence continues at coordinate 27,397 of NZ_JAABNH010000026.1, forward strand.
AGTATTAATCTGCTCCACACCCATTATCGAAAAATTACGACTTATTGTGGCACCATACTGCTCTTGTGTATTTCTATCCCAATAATTTTGATGACGATAAGAGAGATAAAGTGTGGTTGATTTTTCAATATCATCGGCCCAAAAGGTTTTGTTACCAGTGATGGTATACATTTCTTTTTCATAGCCATTGTTATTGATATCGTTATAACGTTCATCAATATATTGAGAAAAAGAGCGAAATGTTTTCTCTGAAAAACGGTAACCCGCAAAGGTAATAGTACTGTGATACTCATCAAAGGTTTTAGCATAGTTAAGTTTAAATGACATACCATTGATATTATCGTTATTATAGGTTTTGCTATAGGATTGAGTAATATCCCCAGAAAGAGTCCCTAAGCGCCCCATATCATGACCTAAACCCAATGACCATGCATTGTAATCTTTGGCTGTTAACAAAACACCACCATAAAGAGACCAGGTGTTATTCATTCCCCATGAAAAATCACCCTGATAGAAAACAGGGCCTTGCATTTTATGGTTATTAAGCGATGACTGACCGAATGATGTGTTATAACGCACGGAGCCAGGTCGTGTCATATAAGGTAGATTCGCAGTTTGTACTTGAAATTCGTTTATTTTGCCATTTTGCTCCTCAACTCTGACATCGAGTTGGCCTTGTACTGTATTTTGAAGATGTTTAATGGCAAAAGGGCCTGCAGGTACGGTTGTTTCATAAATTAAACGGCCATTTTGGGTTACCGTGACTTTAGCATTGGTATTTGCAATACCATGAATTTCTGGCGCATAACCTTGTAAAGAGGGGGGCAACATTCTTTCATCGCTTTGTATATTGGCACCAGTAAAACGGAAACTATCAAAGACTTGAGAGTTTAAATAAGTTTCACCAAGCGTTAATTTTGCTGCTTGGTTAGGAAGTGGTTTATAAGCGTAGATCTGATTCCAATCAAAACTATTGTTTGAGGCGTATTCAGATGAATAATTTCCTTGGTATTCAGCCCGTAAACGCCATTCACCAAGATTAATACCCGTTTGCCCATAACCTGTCAGTGAGTTGTTATTGTGACCTTTATTCGGACGAATTGATGTTCCTGTTAAGGTATAGTCAAGTAATAACCCTGATATGCCCGGATCCCATAATTCGGGTGGGGTCCAGTCGGCATCTTCGTATTTCATTAATGAACGAGGAATAACAATATCAAGAATACCGCCATCATTTTTGATGGTGATACCGGGGAGTTGATTAATATTGAAACAATTAGGTGAGATCTCTTCAATAAATTTTTGATTTTCTTCATTAATCGTTAATTTCTTTAGAAGAGATGGATCAATACAAGCAACAGAATAATTAGGCTTCACTTCAACGTAATTAATGTTTTGACGAGGAAAATCTCGTCCATTTATACGGATATCCAGGTAGTACATACCTGGAATAATATAATTAGAAGTGGCAAAGCGAGAAAGATCGACATTATCTCTATCTTCTGCATCTAGCATGTGAATATTAAATTCCACAGAATCATCTTGCTCAGCTTGAGCGAAAAACGCTAAGCACAATAGCAAAATGGCACAAATGTTTTTCCATTTTGTGCTGTGAAAATAAGAAATTAACATGAATAAACGCCTAGTTATTAATTAAATAGAAACTAATTAATTAAATAATGAATATTTATTTAATTACTTTTTATTTTTATTTTTTATTAATTTGAAGTGTTTTATCAAATTTAACGCAGAGGAAATCCCCTGCGTTAATGCAGTAATTTATTATTTAATTAATTTAAATAAATAAAACGATTACTGATAATCAACTTGGAAGTTGATAACGGCTTGGAATTCACCTGGCGTTACAGTCGCGTCTGCTGATTCAGCTTGAACGTAAGCAACAAATGGAATTTTTGAAACACCATTAACTAATTGTACTGGTGTTGTTGCTGTATTCCATTTAACTGATTTGCTACCTGCATCCATTAAGCCGATACCTGCACCAGACGCGGAGCCAGAAACGAAAGATGCTAAGTCTTTGTTTGTGGCATTAACAACACTTGGTGTATAGCTAACTGTAGCTGTTTTTGCTACTGTAGTATCACAGTCTTGTAATTCGATATCTTTTTTAACGTTACCCGCTTTTTGCATATTTGCTAATGCAGATGTTGGGATTTCGCTGAAATCAACAATAACTGGACTTGAAGAAGCGGCTAATCCACAAGCTGAATTAACAATTTCACCTTTTAATTGAATTTCGCCTTTAGTTGCACCAATTTTTGGTGCAGGAGTTTCAGCAGTTGCAACAGAATTAATACCAAAGACTAAAGCAGCGGCTAAAGCAATTTTACTCAGTTTCATTATAGATAATCCCTTGAAGATCGTGCGTATTATTATTTATGAAAAAATAATATTAATGTCGGAATATAAAATTTGATTTGCATTATATTTCGAGTTGTTTCGAATAATGGCTGGTTTATATGATATCAACAAAGGCATTCTATTTGATATAACGTTTTGTTAGTTTGCTCAAATTTCAGATTTAATCTGGCCTATTCCACATTAATAGAGTTTTATATAGGTTTATTCTTTTTATTACTCACTTTACGGGTGAAAAATTTCATCAGGCAGATAAATTTAATAGACAATACAATTAACATTATTTTAACTTTATAAAAAGTAATGTTATTAACATTACTTTAAGAAAATTAATAAAATCAATTATAGAATATCATAATATATATAATTCAAAGGTTTATATGCTAATAATGTGGGTATTAGGTTAATTTTTATTACGAATAAAGTTTTTATAACAAGAATAATCATAAAACGAATAATAACTAATGAGATAATTCCTACGTATTTAAGTTAATTTTTTCTTATATTTTCCCTATTCTGATAATCAAAAAAAGACGTATTAGGCTATTTTAAATACATTTCACTCACATAATGAGTTTTTTTAACTAATAAGTGTTACATTTTTTAACACGGTTTTTTTCTAATTTTGGTTAAAAAAAGGTAAGAGAGAATGTAACAATTGCTAAGATTAAGAAAATATTAAGAGCATATTGGTGAGGGAAAACCATCATCGAATATTAGAAATTAAACGATAAAAATGTTAAGTCAGAGTAAGCCTCTATAAAAGAGGCTGAACAGTTGTGAGATGCGTCATTCTTTAAATTGAAGGGGTAATGACAAAGTGGTTATTGAGTTAATGTTAATGATGATTTCTCTTGTTCTGTATCTTCATTATTTTCTTTGTCTTTAGATAGAATTTTGTTTTTACTCTCTTTAGCTTGAAGGTAGCCTACAAGACTGAGTTGATATCGACGAATATTTTCAACATAGCGATAGGCTTCATGTCCTCTTGCGTAGCCATAGGGGAGGTCAACATAATATTTCTTTTGGCTCAGTAGCGGTAATCTTGATTTTACATCTAACCAACTGTCAGGATCTGCACCTTGTTGTTCAGTCAGTCTTCTGGCATCAAGCATATGACCAAAACCCATATTGTAGGCGGCTAATGCAAACCAAATTTTCTCATCTTCAGGAATAGAATCAGGTAAACGAGAAAGAAGATGTTTAAGATATTGAGCACCGCCACGAACACTTTCCTCGGGATCAAGCCTATCTGCGACGCCCATACTTGATGCAGTAGGACGTGTTAGCATCATGAGACCTCTAACACCAGTTGGTGATGTTGCATGAGGATCCCAATGCGATTCTTGCCATGCCATTGCTGCTAATAATCGCCAATCAAAGGTATCCGCGTATTTTTCAAAAAGAGGCTGATAGTTTGGTAAAATAGAATCAATTGCAGTAATAAAAGAGATAGTATCAAAGTAATCAAATGAACCAACATGACCAAAATACTTTTCTTCTAATCGTGCTAATACATCTTCTTGAGATAATTGATTGAAGTAATCTAGCATGGCTGCATATAAACTATTATCTTCGCTATCAGGTAAATACCATGTCAGAGGACGGCTTTCAGTCACTTCAAACCCTATAGCAACATTAGGATGAATACGTTGTTGTACTGCAACACTGATAGAGTCTGCTAAAACATAGGTTATCTTGCCTTCTGATAACTCTTCTAGTAACTGTAAGGTTGTTTGATTGTCTGATTCTTCCCATTCAAGCTCGGGGTATTGCGTTTCTTTTAGTGTACGCAATAAACTTGCATGAGCTGAACCTGCTGTGACAACAAGGCGCCCATCTAGTGCATCAAAGCTACGTGGTCTTAATGTCCCTTTACGGTAAATTAATTGTTGGGATACTGAAAAGTAAGCTGGCCCACTGCGTGTCGTCTCTAATCTTTCTTTGTTATAGAGTAATCCTGCTGCGATAAAGTCTGCTTTATTGTTCTCCAGATCATCAAACATTTGGTTGATATTTGTCCGCATATTAACGACAAGCTTCACGCCTAGGTAATCAGCAAAGCGTTTCACTAATTCATAATCGAAACCTACGGGGTCCTTTTTATCGTTCATCGTTATCAATGGTGAAGACATTGTACTAATTCTTAACTCACCACGAGATAAAATCTTATTTATCTGCGCTTTTTGCCTATCAGGCCATGAGATATTCAACGCAATAATTGCCGCTGAAAAGAGCGCTATGATAACGATAACGAAATAGTTTATCCTTATATTATTCAATAGGTTATTTCTCGTTAACGTTGTTTATTGTTGTGTGTAAAGTTCTTATCTTAACATGGATAAATTTCCAGTAATCGAGCATTTTGCTTAACATATTGGCAATACGCAACTTGATTACACCAATTAATCATTAAAACACACTAAGTTAAATGCCGTTATTTTGTTCACGCAAACGGTTTCGTCTGGGCGGTTATTCTATTATACTAGGTGCGTTTCCCCTGAATGATTGATCAGGCTAGCTGCTAAAAGAGAGAACTCAATACTATGGAAATCCTGCGTGGCTCCCCCGCTTTATCCGCGTTTCGTATTAATAAATTACTCACTCAATGTCAGGAAAATGACCTTCCTGTACAAGGTATATATGCGGAATTTGTTCATTTCGCAAAAGTGGAAGGGCAGTTATCTGAAGATGACCACATTAAATTAAGCCAATTACTGCATTATGGGCCTTCATTAACAGAGCATGAGCCTGTTGGGGAAATGCGAGTAGTGACACCTCGCCCAGGAACTATTTCACCTTGGTCTTCTAAAGCAACAGATATTGCACATAACTGCGGTTTAGCCAAGGTAGTCAGAATTGAACGTGGTATCGCTTATTTTATTGAATGCGGTACGATGACAGAGACTCAGTGGCAACAGTTTTATGGTTTGATTCATGACCGAATGATGGAAGCCATCTTCTTAAATTATCACGATGTGAATGCACTTTTTGCAGAGCAAACGCCAGCACCATTAAAAACGATAGATGTGCTTACTAAAGGCAAAGATGCATTAGTGAAAGCAAATATTGAAATGGGATTAGCACTGGCAGATGATGAAGTTGATTATTTAGTCGATGCTTTTAACCGTTTGCAACGTAATCCAACAGATGTTGAGCTTTACATGTTTGCACAAGCTAACTCTGAACACTGTCGCCACAAAATATTTAATGCAGATTGGATTATTGATGGTAAAGCTCAAGATAAATCATTATTTAAAATGATTAAAAATACGTTTGAGCAAACACCTGATTATGTCATGTCAGCTTATAAAGATAATGCAGCTGTGATGGAAGGCTCTGTGGCAGGGCGTTTTTATCCGGATATAGAAAAAGGGCATTATCACTATCATCAAGAGCCAGTACATATCTTGATGAAAGTGGAAACACATAACCACCCAACCGCAATATCACCATGGCCAGGTGCTGCAACAGGTTCTGGCGGTGAAATTCGAGATGAAGGCGCAACGGGGCGTGGCGCCAAACCTAAAGCGGGTTTAGTTGGATTTTCGGTTTCTAACTTACGTATTCCTGGGTTTGAACAACCTTGGGAAGAAGACTTTGGTAAACCAGAACGTATTGTTAATGCGCTAGATATTATGACTGAAGGACCATTAGGGGGAGCCGCATTTAATAATGAGTTTGGTCGCCCCGCCTTATTAGGTTATTTCAGAACCTATGAAGAGCAAGTCAATAGCCATAATGGTGTTGAAATTCGTGGTTATCATAAGCCAATTATGCTAGCTGGTGGTATTGGTAATATTCGTGAAGATCATGTTCAAAAAGGGGATATTACGGTTGGCGCTAAGTTGATCGTATTAGGTGGTCCGTCTATGAATATCGGTCTTGGTGGCGGTGCGGCTTCTTCTATGACTTCGGGGCAATCTGATGCGGATTTAGATTTTGCGTCTGTTCAACGTGACAATCCAGAAATGGAGCGACGTTGCCAAGAAGTTATCGATCGTTGTTGGCAGTTAGGTGACGATAACCCTATCTTATTTATTCATGATGTAGGGGCTGGTGGCCTTTCTAATGCAATGCCTGAGTTAGTGAATGATGGTGGTCGTGGTGGTCGTTTTGAACTACGTGACGTTCTAAATGATGAGCCGGGAATGAGCCCACTTGAAATCTGGTGCAATGAATCTCAAGAACGTTATGTGTTAGCGGTATCTCCAGAAAACATGCCTCTGTTTGATGCGTTATGCCAACGTGAAAGAGCACCTTATGCCGTAATTGGTGAAGCAACACAAGAGCGTGAATTAGTATTAAACGATACACACTTTGATAATAAACCTATTGATATGCCATTGGACATATTATTAGGTAAAGCACCTAAAATGTTACGTGATGTGAAATCGCAAAAAACAGAAGGTGAGTATCTAGATCGTAAAGATATTGATTTAAAAGATGCCGTTTATCGAGTGCTTCACTTACCCGTCGTTGCTGAAAAAACCTTCTTAATTACTATCGGTGATCGTTCTGTAACGGGTATGGTTGCTCGTGATCAAATGGTCGGTCCTTGGCAAATCCCTGTTGCCAACTGTGCTGTTACCACTGCAACATTAGATAGCTATTATGGCGAAGCAATGTCGATTGGTGAACGCGCGCCAATTGCACTATTAGATTTTGCCGCATCTGCACGTATGGCAGTTGGTGAAGCCTTAACGAATATGGCGGGCAGTGATGTACAATCACTCAATCGTATTAAACTTTCGGCTAACTGGATGTCAGCTGCAGGGCATCCCGGTGAAGATGCTGGTTTATATGATGCAGTGAAAGCTATTGGTGAGGAGTTGTGCCCAGAGTTAGGTATCACAATTCCTGTTGGTAAAGACTCTATGTCAATGAAAACACGTTGGCAGGATAAAGAGGGAAAAACCAAAGAAGTAACCTCTCCTCTTTCTTTAGTCATTACGGCATTCTCTCGTGTTGAGGATGTGCGTAAAACGGTGACGCCTGAATTATCGACACAAGCTGGTAACCGTTTATACCTGATTGATCTGGGTAATGGCCATAACGCATTAGGTGCGACTGCCTTGGCGCAAGTTTATCGGCAATTAGGTCAAAAAGCGGCAGATCTTCGTGATGTTGAGCAACTAAAACAATTCTTTAATGTGATGCAACAATTGGTTAATGAAGGCAAATTGTTGGCTTATCATGATCGCTCTGATGGTGGTTTATTTGTCACGCTTGCAGAAATGGCGTTTGCAGGTCATTGTGGTTTAAACGTTGATATTAGTGCTTATGATGAAGATATCTTAGCGGGGCTCTTTAATGAAGAGCTAGGTGGCGTGATCCAAATTAGCGCTGAGTATCAAGAAGCAGTTGAAGCTTTATTTATGCAATACGGTTTAGCCGATTGTCTGCATTATTTAGGTCAAGCAACACAAGATGATGCCATTATTATCCAAAGCCGTGAAACAGAAGTTTACAATGAAAAACGCAGTACATTGCGTCTTTGGTGGGCAGAAACAACATGGCAAATGCAACGTTTACGCGATAATCCTGAGTGTGCTGATGAAGAACATCAGGCAAAACAGGATATCAATGATCCAGGGTTAAACGTACATTTAACTTTCGACCCAAGTGAAGACATTGCGGCTCCTTATATTGCAACAGGAAGTCGTCCTCGCATTGCAGTCTTAAGAGAGCAAGGTGTTAATTCTCATGTTGAAATGGCGGCTGCTTTTTATAGAGCTGGTTTTGATGCTATTGATGTTCATATGAGTGATCTACATTCGTCACGACGTTCATTAAGTGATTTTGATGTGCTGGTGGCGTGTGGTGGGTTCTCATACGGTGATGTATTAGGTGCGGGAGAAGGTTGGGCTAAATCTATTTTATTTAATTCTCGTTTACGTGATGAGTTTGCTCAATTCTTTGAACGCCAAGACACTTTATCGCTTGGTGTCTGTAATGGTTGTCAGATGATGTCAACGTTATCAGAGCTTATTCCAGGAGCTGATTTATGGCCTCGCTTTGTTCGCAATCGTTCAGAACGTTTTGAAGCCCGCTTTAGCTTGGTAAAAGTGACTGAAAGCCCATCATTACTGTTACAAGACATGGTGGGCTCACAAATGCCTATTGCTGTTTCTCATGGTGAAGGTTTTGCAGAGTTTCGTCATGCTGAACAATTAGCACAATTAGAGGCACAAAATTTAGTGGGATTACGTTTTGTTGATAATTATGGTCAGCCAACAGAACAATATCCATTAAACCCTAATGGTTCAGTAAAAGGGATCACTGCAGTCACCACAAGAGATGGACGCTCAACGATTATGATGCCTCACCCTGAGCGTGTATTTAGAACAGTCAGTAACTCTTGGCATCCTGATAATTGGGGTGAAGACAGTCCTTGGATGCGATTATTCCGCAATGCAAGGAAGCAGTTTGATTAATTAGCAGTAAATTTATCTTAGTAGTAAACACATAAAGCCTCTACGTTGTGAGAGGCTTTATTTTATTGATAATAAAGGTATTATTTTTTGTTGTGTAAAAATGACGACATTCTCTGTTTTGATTGTCTCTTTTTGGCGACACTTAACGTATTGAATTATAAATAATTATAAAATTTAAGGTAACTTTGTCTGGATATGGAGACAGCTTGGTTGTTTTATAACTAGATAAAAGAGAGATATAAATAAAATATAATAGGGGTGGTTTTATTTTTTATTATTTTTCAATTAGTTGTTAAAAATAATTAAATGTTGGCACGGCTTGTGCATTATATAAATCAGTTGCTCATTCAACTTTTTATGTCGGTCCACAATATGGGTGGGAACATACCACATAAGCCAGGAATGACGCCAGAGTAAGGTGCCTACCGTCCAACATCATGATACTCGTCTTCGGACCTTATCAAACATAGGGCGACACGTGGAGTGAGGCACCACCTTCATTCTCTTTTAGAGAAAAAAGAGATGAAATATTGACGAGCGGAATATCTCAGTAAGATATTCCGCTCTCCCACTTCTAGAGCCTGTCATATTTTCTCGCTTGTGTTTGTTATCCTTACCTGATTTTCTAATGTCGGACTTTTTTCTTGTTATCAAGTCATGTAGCATCGCATTACTCTAATAGGTGTTGAGATGATTTCATTGAAAAAGTGGCGTATTTTTCCTCGTTCTTTAAGACAGCTCGTAATCATGGCATTTTGGATGGTGCTATTACCTTTACTGGTACTTGCTTATCAAGCTTATCAAAGTCTCGATCAATTAAGTAATCAAGCTGCCATCACGAATAAAAATGCTTTGGCCGACACTGAACGCAGTGAAGTCATGCGAAATTTAGCTATTGAGATGGAAGGAAACTATCGTCGTTATTGTGTTTTACGAGATAAGACCGATGACGATATGTATCAACAACGTTATCAGCAATATACCAAACTTTTCTCAACATTAAAGCAAACCATTATTCCTCTTTCTGCATCTAAAGAAGCCGATGTGCTTAATACTTCGCTTGAAACGCTAAAGTCTATTCAATGTGAAAGTAGTGAGCCCACGAAAGAGATGCAACAAGCCCTAGAGCAGTTCTCTTATGCCAATAACCGTATTGTGGTACTAACAAAAGAGATTATTTTTAGCCGTGGCGAACAACTCCAGATGGCAATTGCCGAGAAAGGACGCTATTTCGGCTGGCAAAGTCTTATTGTGTTCGTTTTCAGTTTGATCCTCATCGCACTATTTACTCGAATGATTATCGGCCCCGTTAAAGGGATAGAGAAGATGATCAATCGATTGGGAGAAGGGAGAACGCTGAGTAATAATTTAGATGCTTTTCAAGGCCCTCGGGAACTTCGATCGTTAGCTCAACGTATTATTTGGTTAAGTGAACGATTAGCATGGCTTGAATCACAACGTCATGAGTTTTTACGTCATATTTCTCATGAGTTAAAAACACCGCTTGCGAGTATGCGAGAAGGTACAGAATTATTAGCTGATGAAGTTGCGGGGCCTTTAACGCTTGATCAAAAAGAAGTGGTTTCTATTCTTGATAATAGTAGTAAGCAGTTACAGTTACTGATTGAACAACTGCTTGATTATAATCGTAAACTTTCTGAGGTTCCTCAGCAAATTGAAGAAGTCGATTTAACTCATTTAGTGAATGATGTGGTATTAGCGCACAGCTTACCCGCTCGAGCAAAAGAGATCAAAACGATAATTTCACTTAACCTAACAAAATGTCGAGCAGAAGCGACATTATTATCACGAGTTATCGACAATCTCTACTCGAATGCGGTGCACTATGGTGCTGAATCAGGTAATATCTGGATCTCTAGTTATCAAGTTGAACAGAAGATAGTGATTGATATAGCCAATAAAGGAACGCCTATCCCTGAATCTGAACAAAAAATGATTTTTGAGCCCTTTTTTCAAGGTTCTTTACTGCGCAAAGGGGCTGTAAAAGGAAGTGGTTTAGGTTTAAGTATTGCTCATGACTGTATCAAAAGAATGGAAGGTGAATTAAGTGTCGTTCCTTCTGACTATGCCGATGTCTGTTTTCGTATTGAATTACCGCTACTTTCTGAGAATAAATAATGCAAATCAGGTCACAAATACAAGCATCTCCTCACCATGAGTATAAAAAAATAAATAAAAAGATGCTTGGTACTGAACCGTTATCTATGGCTCCTGCATCAACTAGAAAAATCGCATTAAATTGGAAACAATATGTCTTGTTTATTATGCTTCCACTGGTTCTTTCAGGATGTACGCCAAAGTCACTCACAGCATCGTTAGAACCTGAGCCTGAAGTGCCCGTCGTTAAACAACAAACGATTGATTACCGCTGGGCTGAATGTAAAACATTAAGCGCTTTTTATGATGAAGGCATTAATAATGCACTTTATTGGTTACGCACAATTGAATGTACAAATCGTCTTATGACTACAGAAGCACAGCGTCAAGCAAATAGTGTTGTGGTCACGGGATGGGATGATGCGTTTTATAAAAGTATTTTATTAGAACGTGCAGGTATGACGGTTGCTGATCGTCGAACACAACTCGTGTTACTAGAAAGCTATAAACTACAATTTCCAAGCTCTATGCGTGTTTTATTATCGACATGGATTGAAAATCAAACACTCATTCTCTCTTTAGCCGAAGAAAAGAATCGTTTTCGTCGTTTAACGACCGAAACAGATAATCGAATTGATGCTCTAAGAAAAGAGAATAATGCGTTAGGACATGAGCTAAATCTCACACTGAAAAAGCTTGAAAGCCTGACCCAAATCGAACGACAGTTATCGAATAGAAAGCAAAGTGGCTCTGTTGATTCGTTATCACAAAATGACGATTTAACGGAGAGTACATCTACTGAAATAGAAAAGCCTGCCGGTGAAAAGCCAGCTGAAAAACCCGTTTCGACGCAATCGATAACAGAGAAGCCAAAGGGTGAGGAAAAACAACCTTCTGCAACAGCGGTTAAACCAGAGCCTTCAAAACCAGAATCTACGAAACCCGAGGCGGTAAAACCAGAGCCAGTCAAAACTAACACTGACACACAAAGCTCAAAACCGACTGAAGCAGGATCTAAATAAGGAGAATGTGCATGGCTGGCCATAAATCAGCAAATCTTTTACTTGTCGATGACGATCCTGGGTTATTAAAGTTACTTGGTATGCGATTAACAAGTGAAGGTTTTCATATCTTCACCGCTGAAAGTGGGCAAGAAGCACTAAAACTTCTCTTAAAAGAAAAAATCGACCTTGTTATTAGCGATCTACGCATGGATGAAATGGATGGTATGGCATTGTTTGCTGAAATACAGCGTCAGCAACCAGGAATGCCAGTGATCATTCTGACTGCTCATGGCTCAATTCCTGATGCAGTCGCAGCAACACAACAAGGAGTATTTAGCTTTTTAACGAAACCCGTGGATCGTGACGCGCTTTACAAAGCGATTGATGAAGCGTTGGAATTAGTCACCACGGTTTCAGATGAAGAGTGGTCAAAAGATATCGTGACACGTAGCCCACAAATGCTACGTTTATTAGAGCAGGCAAAGTTAGTCGCACAATCTGATGTCAGTGTGCTTATTAACGGACAAAGTGGTACTGGTAAAGAAGTGCTTGCTCAAGCTATTCATCGTGCAAGCCCTAGAGCCAAAAAACCTTTTATTGCTATTAACTGTGGTGCCTTACCGGAGCAACTTCTAGAATCTGAACTATTTGGTCATGCTAAAGGTGCTTTTACAGGGGCTGTGAGTAGTCGTGAAGGTCTATTTCAAGCTGCTGAAGGCGGTACGCTGTTTTTAGATGAAATTGGCGATATGCCAATGGCGTTACAAGTTAAACTATTACGTGTTTTGCAAGAGCGAAAAGTTCGCCCATTAGGAAGCAACCGTGATATTGATATTGATGTCCGTATCCTTTCTGCTACACATCGCGATTTACCTAAAGCGATGGAGCGTAATGAATTTCGTGAAGATTTGTTCTATCGTTTAAATGTGGTGAATTTACGAATTCCGACATTAAGTGAGCGAGCTGAAGATATTCCGGTTCTTGCAAATCATCTATTACGTGAATCAGCTAAACGGCATAAGCCTTTTGTCCGAAGTTTTTCTACTGATGCTATGAAATGTTTAATGACAGCAAGTTGGCCCGGAAATGTGCGTCAATTAGTTAACGTGATTGAACAATGTGTTGCTTTAACGACGGCTCCAGTGATTAGTGAAGCTTTAGTGACACAAGCCTTGCAGGGAGAAAACACCGCGTTACCCACATTTGCTGAGGCAAGAGGGCATTTTGAAATGACTTATTTGAGAAAGTTACTGCAAATGACGAAAGGCAATGTGACTCAAGCAGCACGTATGGCTGGGCGCAATCGAACTGAGTTTTATAAATTGTTATCTCGTCATGAGTTAGATGCGAATGATTTCAAAGAATAATCTTTTCAGATAACGAATATATTTTTAAACTAGCTTTCCTTTAATGCGAAAGATAGCGGAGAGACTAATTTTTATGAGTCGTAAATTAAAACTCGCAATGGCTCAACTCAATTGGGTTGTTGGCGATATTGAAGGTAACTGTGAACGTATGTTATCTAGCGTTAAAGCGCAAGAAGATGCTGATTTGGTCATGTTTTCTGAGCTGGCTTTATGCGGTTACTCTCCTGAAGATCTGCTATTTCGCCCTGATTTTCAACAGCGTTGTGAAACACAACTTACACGTTTAGAACAAGCAAGTAAAAAAACAGCGATTGTTGTTGGACATCCTTGGTGGCAAAACGGCAAAATTTATAACGCACTTTCATTTTTCTATAAAGGTGAGTTACAAGCACGCTATTTCAAACAACAATTGCCTAATTACGGCGTGTTTGACGAAAAACGTTATTTCCAACAAGGAAATGAGCGTTGTGTTGTACCATTTAAAGGCTATCACTTAGGTTTGTTAATTTGTGAAGATATCTGGATCAATGAACCTATTGATGCATTAAAACAAGCAGGTGCTGATCTCGTTTTATCTATTAATGCTTCTCCTTATAATCGTGAAAAACCGCATGTCCGTACACAACTCATTAAAGAACATTGCCAAAGAACACACCTTCCAGTGATCTATCTTAACCAAATTGGTGGTCAGGATGAGTTGGTATTTGATGGTTGCTCAAAAGTATTTGATGAACGGGGTGCTATTACACATCGTTTAGCTGCATTTGATGAACAGACCGCTATTGTTGAATTCGACGAGTTAAACATTATTCCAATGGCAGATCCTGCTCCGGAACTTTCACCTTTAGCGCAGGTTTATCAAGCATTAGTGCTTGCAACGCGTGATTATGTCACTAAAAACGGTTTTAATGGAGCCATTTTAGGGTTATCTGGTGGGATTGATTCTGGCTTAACAGTTGCTATTGCTGTTGACGCATTAGGAAAAGAGTGTGTTCAAGCCGTCATGATGCCATTTCGTTATACTTCTGAAATGAGTATTCATGATGCCAAAGAACAAGCAGATTTATTAGGTGTTGAATTCGATACGGTATCTATTGAACCGATGTTTGATGCCTTTATGGCACAGCTGGCCCCCATGTTTAAAGATACTGTGGCTGATACCACTGAAGAAAACTTACAGGCTCGCTGTCGTGCCGTGATCTTGATGGCCATGTCGAATAAACGCCGTCGCTTAGTACTTACTACAAGTAATAAAAGTGAATCAGCAGTGGGGTACTCGACATTGTATGGTGATATGGCGGGAGGCTTCGATGTATTAAAAGATGTCCCTAAAACACTGGTTTTTGAACTTTCTAAATACCGTAATACACTTTCACCGGCTATTCCTCAGCGTGTGATTGAGAGACCCCCATCAGCCGAGCTAGCACCAGGGCAAACTGACCAAGATAATTTACCGCCTTATGACATTCTGGATGCTATTCTTGAAGGTTATGTTGAACAAGATAAATCTGTTTCTGATTTAGTTGCCGCTGGATTTGATGAAGTAACGGTCCGTAAAGTGATAAAGTTAGTCGATATTAATGAATACAAGCGACGTCAAGCCCCTGTAGGGCCTCGTATTACAAGTCGTAATTTTGGTAGAGATCGCAGATACCCAATAACAAGCGGTTTTGGTCGCCACAACTGGTAATAGCAGGATAATACGATGAAAAAAATTGAAGCGATAATTAAGCCGTTTAAGTTAGATGATGTAAGAGAAGCGCTTGGTGAAGTGGGTATCACGGGAATGACTGTCACTGAAGTGAAAGGTTTTGGTCGTCAAAAAGGACATACTGAACTTTACCGCGGTGCTGAATACATGGTCGATTTTTTACCTAAAGTGAAAATTGAAATCGTTGTTGCTGATGAAATTGTTGAAACTTGTGTTGATACAATTATGGCAACAGCACAGACAGGTAAAATAGGGGATGGTAAGATTTTTGTTTTTGATGTGAATCGTGTTATTCGTATTCGTACTGGCGAGCAAGACGAAGAAGCTATTTAGTTATCAAATAGTGTAATCGAGCTACTTGTGTTATTTATTTTATAAAAAAAGCCGGATGTTTTTTTAATCAAAACATCCGGCTTTTTCTTTTCTTTGTACATAATTAATTTTTTTATGTTTTGCCCATAGTGCTATTTCTGCTTTGTATAAGTCTATTGATGATAACGAACAATTTATTTTACTATTTTTGATAAATTTTAAGGCACAAAATGTTATTCAATAACTTTTAAGTAAAGCTATTATCATCGACATTAAAAAATCATTAAGGTGTGGGCAACATAATGTTTAATTATTTATTAAAGCGTCTTGCTTTATTTTTATGCGCAGCAGGGCTACTTGCGATCACGACAGGATTTATTTTTATTGATATTTTGGTGCTGAATAATGGGATATCAGAAACGTCAGTAACTGAATTAGGCCAAGAAATTATTGTCGCAATGATTAGCTTATTCTTTTTTATTAAAGCTTGTAAAAATAGTGAACAGCGAGGTGCATTTACTCTTATTATGGGCTTCTTCTTATGCATCCTAATACGTGAGTTAGATGGTGTATTTGATCAAATCGCACATGGTTCTTGGGTTTGGTTTGCATTAACTGTGGCATTTGTCTGTATTGCAATTGCGATTAGAGAAGGTCAAAAAACCTTAAACGGGTTAATTCACTTTATTACTCATCCTAGCCATGGAATGTTAGTTTCTGGTTTATTATGTATTTTGCTATTTTCTCGTCTCTTTGGCATGGGAATATTATGGCACAAATTATTAGGTGAAGATTATAACCGTACCGTGAAAAATATGGTGGAAGAGGGCTGTGAATTATTTGGTTATACGCTCTGTTTAATAAGTGTTATTTGGTATGGATTTTCTGCGAAAAAACATGTCGCTCCCGTGACTATTGAAAATAAATATAGATCATAAAAACAGCATGATATAAATAACAAAAGCGCTGATAAATATAACACTACCAGCGCTTTTATTTATTCTATTTTAAAGTTTAGTATTAATTAATGGTTTGATTATTTTTTGACTATAAATCTTGCATAATAACAGCATGAGGACCAAAACATTCATAATGAAGTTTTTCACGATTAATACCTAATTCAATAAGTTGTTTTGCAACAGACTGCATAAAAGGTAATGGTCCACAAAAATAGAAATGCATATCCGGAATGCTTATCCAATCTTCAACCTGTTTTAATGTCATTAGGCCTTCAAATTGATATTCTTTATTTTGGAGATCTTCAGGTCGTGGGGTGCGATACCAAACCGCTTGCTGATAATGTGGAAGTTGACTGCCGACTCGATGAACTTCATCTTTAAAGGCATGAACACCACCGTGTTCAGCTGCATGTAACCAATTGACATTGGCTTGATGGGCAGAAAGTGTGTGTAGCATTGATAACATAGGTGTTAAACCCACTCCCGCTGAAATTAAGGTGACTGGAGTTGTTGGCGATACCTCTAAATAAAAATCGCCCCCTGGTGCGGCGACTTGTAAAATATCCCCTTCTTGAACATAGTCATGAAGAAAATTCGATAAAATACCTTTCTCTTCGCGTTTTACTGCGATGCGGTATGTTTTATTATTTGAAGATTGAGTTAATGAATATTGACGTATTTCTTGATTTTCAAGACGCTCATCACGGATATAAATGCTTAAATACTGCCCTGCTTGATAAGGCGTAATATCAAGGCCGTCTTCAGGTGCTAATTCAAAGCTAGTAATGACATCACTCTGTTTTACTTTATGTATGACTTTAAAGGCTCGCAACCCCCTCCAACCACCGCTTGTTTGTTCTTTTTGTTGATAAATTTGTTCTTCGCGATTGATAAAGACATCAGCTAATACTTGATAAGCGGCTCCCCAAGCGTCTAACACTTCTTGCCCAGGGCTAAACATTTCATCAATAGTGGCTAATAAATTTTCACCTACGATGGGATAGTGCTCAGGAAGAATATTTAAACTGACGTGTTTTTGTGCGATTTTTTCAACGGCGGGTAAAATGGCAGGTAAATTTTCAATATTTGTTGCATAAGCACATATCGCATTAAATAAGGCTTCACGTTGAGCACCACTATTTTGATGGCTCATGGTGAAGATATCTTTTAATTCAGGATGACGAGAGAACATTCGATCATAAAAATGTGCGGTTAATGCTGGGCCTGTTTTAGCTATAAGAGGAATAGTTGATTTAATTGTCGCGATAGTTTGTGCATCTAACATAATTGCTCCTGAAAAATTTTCAGTTTATTGTGAATTTTTATAAATTGTATTTTATATGCAACTTATCTCTTTTTGATTATTTTGTAAATCCCTGATTTTATTTTTTAACAAAAAATCTCAATTCTTAGCGAATGATGCGGGGTGTTTGCAAAATAAGGCGAGATGTGCCTCAAAAAGGGAAATAAGCACAGGATAAAATGAGGTTGTTAAAAAGTAATAAGATGCTGTTATAATTGAATGGCAAACGATTGCGTATTTTTTCATTAGGGGCTATCTCAATGAAGAAAAAGAGTTTACACTGTATGCCATTCTTTCTCCCGTATGGGAGTTTGTCTTTAGTGAAGTTAGCTGAGTCAGGAGATCTGAATGTTAAAACGTGAAATGAATATTGCTGATTACGATCCAGAATTATGGAATGCAATGGAAGGTGAAGTGACTCGTCAAGAAGAGCACATCGAACTTATTGCTTCTGAAAACTATACTAGTCCTCGTGTTATGCAGGCGCAGGGATCTCAGCTGACAAATAAATATGCTGAAGGCTATCCGGGTAAACGTTACTACGGTGGTTGTGAGTATGTGGATGTTGTAGAGCAACTGGCAATCGATCGTGCAAAAGCATTATTTGGTGCTGACTATGCTAACGTACAACCTCACTCCGGTTCACAAGCGAATGCGGCTGTTTACATGGCATTGTTAAAACCGGGTGATACTGTATTAGGTATGAATTTAGCACAAGGCGGTCACTTAACTCATGGTTCACCAGTTAACTTCTCTGGTAAACTATATAACATCGTACCTTATGGTATTGATGAATCAGGTAAAATTGATTACGACGATATCGCGGTCCAAGCTAAAAAACATCAACCAAAAATGATCATTGGTGGATTCTCTGCTTATTCTGGTTTGGTTGATTGGGCTAAGATGCGTGAAATCGCAGATAGCATTGGTGCTTATCTGTTTGTTGATATGGCACACGTTGCGGGTATGATTGCTGCGGGTGTTTATCCTAACCCAGTTCCTCATGCTCACGTTGTTACTACAACAACGCATAAAACATTAGCTGGACCACGTGGTGGTCTGATCCTTGCTAAAGGTGGCGATGAAGAGTTCTATAAAAAACTGAACTCAGCGGTGTTCCCAGGCTCTCAAGGCGGGCCTTTAATGCACGTTATTGCAGGTAAAGCGGTTGCATTAAAAGAAGCGATGGAACCAGAATTTAAAGTTTATCAGCAACAAGTTGCTAAAAACGCGAAAGCAATGGTAGACGTTTTCTTAGAACGCGGTTATAAAGTAGTGTCTGGCGGAACTGAAAACCACCTATTTTTATTAGACTTAGTCGATAAAGATATTACAGGTAAAGATGCAGATGCGGCGCTCGGTCGTGCAAACATCACTGTTAACAAAAACAGTGTACCCAATGATCCACGTAGCCCATTTGTGACTTCAGGTGTTCGTATCGGTTCTCCAGCAATTACACGTCGTGGTTTTAAAGAAGCGGAAGCTCGTGAATTAGCCGGTTGGATGTGTGATGTCCTTGATAATATCAATGATGAAGCGAACATTGAGAAAGTGAAACAAAAAGTCTTGGATATCTGCGCTAAATTTCCAGTTTACGCATAAGTTTGTAACGATATAATAAAACCCGTTGTACAAGCCCGCTTCGAGAACTTGTTCTTGGCGGGTTTTTTTGCATCTTAAAAATGGGGGATTGGATGGTTATTCCATCAACATTGTGGCTTGCCTTAGATTATTTTACGTATTTCTTCTCATACGGTATCTTTTTACCATTTTGGTCAATATGGTTAAAAGGAGAAGGTGTCGATCCTGCAATGATAGGTCTGTTATTAGGTGTAGGTTTAACTGCACGTTTTGTCGGTAGCCTAATTTTAACGCCCGCGGTAAAAGATCCATCAAAACTTATCACCGCATTACGATTATTCGCCTTTCTCTCATTACTCTTTACTGTTGCATTTATGATGGGCAACCATTGGGCATGGTTATTCTTTGTGATGACTGGGTTTAACGTATTCTTTTCACCTATGGTGCCTTTAGGAGACTCTCTGGCTGGTACTTGGCAAAAACAATTCCCCTTTGATTATGGAAAAATCCGCGTTTGGGGCTCAATTGCTTTTATTATTAGCTCATCATTGTTGGGGATCTTAATTGACGCTTTTGGGCATCCCATCATTCTTTATGGATTGATTGCCAGTACCCTTGCATTATTTCTTACATCGATGCTTCGCCCTAAAGTCATGCCTCAAGGTAAGGTGAAAAAAGCAAAACACAGTAATGTGTCTTTTATGAAACTCATTTCTGATGGGCCTGTTTGGCGCTTTTTGTTATGTGTTTCTCTACTGCAAGGGGCGCATGCCGCCTATTATGGCTTTAGCGCGCTTTATTGGGAAAAGGCAGGGTACGACACTGCAACAATTGGTTATCTTTGGTCATTAGGTGTGGTATCTGAAGTTATCGTTTTTATGCTCAGTCACCGTTTATTCCGCCGGTGGAGTGCAAGGGATTTACTGCTACTTTCTGCTTTTGCAGGGCTTTTACGTTGGGGATTAATGGGAAGTTTTACCGCATTACCCGCACTTATTGTCGTTCAAATCTTACATAGTGGTACGTTTACAGTATGCCATTTAGCTGCAATGCGTTTTATTAGCGCCCGCCAAGAACACGAAATTATTCGTCTGCAAGCTGTATATTCCGCTTTAGCAATGGGCGGCAGTATTGCCATTATGACGATTATATCGGGTTGGCTATATGAAAAACTCCCAAATCAAGAATCATTAATTTTCTGGTTAATGGCAGCTCTAACGATCCCTGCGATGTTGATCAGACCCAAAGTACAGCCTCAAAATACCTAATTCCTCTATTATTCGAACTCATGTGGTTATTAGGCAAATACTAGAGGTTGTGATAATCCGAAAAGTTTTTCTATTTATTGATAAGCAAGAAATGACATCACCATTATTGGACAAAATAGCACTAGACATCAGCAGATTGTCAGTGAGTGAGCTATTAATATAATGAGAAGCGAATAAATAGGTAAGAAAAAAGGCCATTACATTTTACTGTAATGGCCTTTTTCTTTATGTTTTTATCGTTATTTTTACCGACAAATTAACGTTTTAACGCATCTGTTAATTCGCTACGAATTTCAGCTAATAATGCTCTAACGACACGTGGGTTACCAGCAACAATATTACCTGTTTGTAGGTAGCCGTGGTTACCAGTAAAGTCAGAAACGATAGCACCTGCTTCACGAGCAATTAACTCACCGCCTAAGAAATCCCAAGGTTTTAAGCCAATCTCAAAAAAACCATCAACACGGCCAGCGGCAACATAAGCTAAATCTAAAGCTGCTGAACCTGTACGACGGAAATCAGCACAAGGAACAAACAGTTTACCTAACATGTTCATATAAGCAGCTGAATGTTGTTTACTTTTGAATGGGAAACCAGTTGCAAGAACAGCACCATCTAAATCACGAGCATTAGAGCCACGTAGACGATAACCATTTAATTGAGCGCCTTGACCACGAACGGCTGAGAATAATTCATTGCGCATAGGATCATAAACAACAGCCACTTCAGTACGGCCTTTAATGCGTACAGCGATAGAAACAGAGAAGTGTGGAAGACGTTTAATGAAGTTAGTCGTGCCATCAAGTGGATCAATAACCCATTGTATGTCGTGATCTTCACCGAGTAACTCGCCACTTTCTTCCGTAATAATGGTGTGTTTTGGATAAGATTTACGGATGATTTCAATGATTGCTTGTTCTGCGTCACGGTCAACATTAGTGACAAAATCATTGGTACCTTTCTGATTAGTTTCTACAGATTCAGGATTTTCGTAATTTTTGGCGATTAAATTACCAGCCTTACGTGCGGCACGTATGGCAATATTCAGCATCGGATGCATGGTTATCTTCCACAAGATGTTAAAGAACGGGGATAAAAAAACGTGCGAGAGTATAACAGGCATTCGTGTTTCTGGCTACAATTGTGATAAAATAGATGGATCACAAAGCAATTAACAAGAAATCAATGTTAGAAAATATTCGCATCATCCTTGTAGAAACCTCGCATACAGGCAATATGGGCTCCACAGCTCGAGCTATGAAAACTATGGGATTAACTAATCTTTATTTTGTTAATCCAAAAGAAAAACCAGATTCACATTCTATTGCCCTATCAGCAGGTGCAAGTGATGTTATTGGCAATGCACATATTGTTAATAGTATCGATGAAGCGATTGAAGGCTGTGGTTTAGTCATAGGAACAAGTGCCCGTAGCCGTACACTTTCTTGGCCAATGCTTGCACCACGTGAATGTGGTGAACGCTGTGTTATGGAAGCTCAAAATAAACCCGTTGCAGTAATTTTTGGTCGTGAACGTACGGGGTTAACTAATGAAGAATTACAAAAATGTGATTTTCATCTGTATGTTCCGACTAATCCAGAATATGGCTCTTTAAATTTAGCGATGGCTGTTCAGCTTGTTTGTTATGAAATTCGAATGGCAGCACTTGCTCAAGAAGAAAAACAAGAGGAAAATAACCTATCAGAGATTGATTATCCACCCGCAGAGGATATTGAACGTTTTTATGTTCACCTAGAGCAGGTACTTAATGAGTCTGGCTTTATTCGCCCTAAACATCCAGGGCAAGTGATGAGCCGTTTACGCCGTCTATTTACGCGTGCACGTCCAGAAACACAAGAGCTTCATATCTTACGTGGTATTCTAACATCAGTTGAGAAATGGGCTAAGAAATAGAGGGCAAAGTTGATTAACTTAAGTCAACGTTTGTCTGAGTATAATACTTGACTAAAACACTCGGATAAATAGTTGACTAAATTACTCGGGAATGACACAATTTGATTATTGTTCACCACGGAGTATTTGTTATGAGACTGACATCAAAAGGGCGTTACGCAGTTACTGCAATGCTTGATGTTGCATTGCATTCACAGCAAGGTCCTGTCCCCCTCGCTGATATTTCAGAGCGTCAAGGGATTTCCCTTTCTTATCTTGAGCAGCTTTTCTCGCGTTTGCGTAAAAATGAATTAGTCGCAAGTGTTCGTGGTCCTGGTGGTGGCTATTTATTAGGCCGTGATGCTGGGCAAATTTTTGTTGCTCAAGTTATTTCTGCGGTTGATGAATCTGTCGATGCTACCCGTTGTCAGGGTAACAAAGAAGGTTGTCAAGGTGGCGATCGTTGCCTGACTCATACTTTGTGGCGTGATTTAAGTGATCGTATAACCAGTTTCCTAAGCAGTATCAGCCTTGAAGAGTTAGTGAATAACGAAGAGGTTATGGATGTCGCCGATCGTCAAGACAATGAAAAACGCCATGCTATCAATGGTCGTTTACAAGAAACCATTGTTAATATGCGAGTTTAACGGCGATCTCTAGGTAGGCAAAAACAAAATTATTAAAGAAGATCCGTCGTCTTTGGAGTTAGTGAGCAATGAAATTACCCATTTATCTAGACTATTCGGCAACCACTCCTGTTGATCCACGAGTTGCTGAAAAAATGATGCAATGCCTAACTATTGATGGCATTTTTGGTAACCCAGCCTCTCGTTCACACCGTTTTGGTTGGCAAGCAGAAGAAGCTATTGATATCGCACGTAATCAGATTGCTGATTTAATCGGTGCTGATCCTCGTGAAATTGTATTCACATCAGGTGCAACTGAAGCTGACAATCTTGCACTAAAAGGTGTTGCTAACTTTTACCAGAAAAAAGGTAAGCACATCATCACTTCAAAAACTGAACATAAAGCGATTTTAGATACTTGTCGCCAACTTGAGCGTGAAGGTTTTGAAGTCACTTATTTAGCACCAAAAAGTGATGGTCTGATAGACCTTAAAGAACTTGAAGACGCGATGCGTGAAGATACAATTTTAGTTTCTATCATGCATGTAAACAACGAAATTGGTGTTGTTCAAGATATTGCTGCTATCGGTGAATTATGCCGTAGCAAAGGAATTATTTACCACGTAGATGCAACACAAAGCGTTGGTAAACTACCTATTGATCTTTCTAAGTTAAAAGTTGATTTACTTTCTCTTTCTGCGCATAAAGTTTACGGCCCTATGGGAATTGGTGCGCTTTATGTTCGTCGTAAACCTCGCATTCGTTTAGAAGCACAAATGCATGGTGGCGGACATGAGCGTGGTATGCGTTCAGGTACATTAGCTGTTCACCAAATTGTGGGTATGGGCGAAGCTTACCGTATTTTGAAAGAAGAAATGGCTGATGAAACTAAACGTTTAAACGAATTACGTTTGCGTTTGTGGAATGGCATTAAAGATATTGAAGAAGTTTATATCAACGGTTCTTTAGAACACACTGCGCCAAATATTCTTAATGTAAGTTTCAACTATGTTGAAGGTGAATCATTAATGATGGCACTGAAAGATCTTGCTGTTTCTTCAGGTTCAGCCTGTACTTCAGCAAGTTTAGAACCTTCTTATGTACTGCGTGCTTTAGGGTTAACTGATGAACTTGCACACAGTTCTATTCGCTTCTCTCTGGGGCGTTTCACCACAGAAGAAGAAATAGATTATGCAATTAAACAAATCCACAGTGCTATCGGTCGCCTACGTGATCTTTCGCCACTTTGGGATATGCATAAACAAGGTGTTGATATCAACAGTATCGAATGGTCTCACCATTAATCAGACGTTTTCAGGAGTTAAATCATGGCTTATAGCGATAAAGTAATTGATCATTATGAAAACCCTCGTAACGTGGGCTCATTTGATAACAACGACCCTTCTGTAGGAAGTGGTATGGTAGGTGCACCCGCTTGTGGTGACGTCATGAAATTACAAATCAAAGTTGATGATAACGGTGTAATTGAAGATGCACGTTTTAAAACTTATGGTTGTGGTTCAGCGATTGCATCAAGTTCATTGGTGACAGAATGGATGAAAGGCAAAACACTAGATGAAGCCGAATCCATCAAGAATACCGCCATTGCCGAAGAGTTAGAATTGCCACCCGTGAAAATTCACTGTTCAATTCTTGCTGAAGATGCAATAAAAGCAGCGATTGCAGACTATAAAAGCAAACGCCAAGGCAAGTAATTGTCTTTTATAATAAAAAAATAAAATATTGGCGGATGCTGAAGCTTTTTTTCAGTATCCGCTTTCGTTCTTTATGAGTGAGGTGTGCCATGTCAATTTCCCTTACAGAATCCGCCGCTAATCGTGTTCGCTCTTTCCTGTCTAATCGTGGTAAAGGTGAAGGTTTGCGTTTAGGCGTAAGAACATCCGGTTGTTCTGGAATGGCTTATGTTCTTGAATTTGCTGATGTCATCAATGACGAAGATACTGTTTTTGAAGACAAAGGTGTGAAAGTTATCATTGATGGTAAAAGCATGGTCTATTTAGATGGAACTGAGCTTGATTTCGTCAAAGAAGGATTAAACGAAGGCTTTAAATTTAACAACCCCAATGTATCAAATGAGTGTGGTTGTGGTGAAAGCTTCACCGTGTAATTTATGTTAAAACACGGTATTAACGTTAATTAATCCAAGAGTAGATGTATGGACTATTTCACACTATTAGGCATGCCTAATTGTTTTGATATTGATAAACAGCAACTTGTTACACGTTATCAAGATATGCAACGTCAGTATCATCCAGACCGTTTTGCGGGTAAATCTGATAAAGAGCAGGTTCAAGCTATCTCGTTTGCTTCAACTATCAATCAGGCTTATCAAACCTTAAAAAATCCACTCTCTAGAGCTGAATACATACTCTCATTACACGGTATCGATATTGCCAATGAGCAACAAACAATGCACGATACTGCATTTTTAATGGAGCAACTCTCATTACGCGAAGAGCTGGATAACATTGAGCACAGTGCTGATGCCGAAAGTTTGTTAGCTGATTTTTCTATGCGTTTAGAAAAAATGTACACAGTACGCTATGACGAAATGGTCAAAACGCTAGATAGCCAAACTTGGGATATTGCTGCTGATAATGTGAGAAAATTACGTTTTCTCGCAAAATTAAAAGAGCAAGTAGAGCAACTTGAAGAACGCTTGTTTGATGGTTTTTAAGGGAAACTGTTATGTCATTATTACAAATTAGTGAACCAGGTCAAACGCCTGCACCGCATCAGCGCAGACTTGCAGCAGGTATTGATTTAGGAACGACACACTCATTAGTTGCCACTGTACGTAGTGGGCAAGCCGAAGCGCTTTCAGACAACGAAGGTCGCTATTTATTGCCATCTGTTGTGCAGTATCAAGTTGATAATATTAACGTTGGTTGGAATGCTAAAAAAGAAGCAGAAAAAGATCCTGCTAACACGATAAGTTCAATTAAAAGAATGGTGGGTCGCTCACTAAGTGATGTGACAAGCCGTTATCCAAATCTTCCTTATCATTTTCATGAAAATGACAATGGATTACCGTTAATTAAAACAGTGGCGGGCATTGTCGATCCAATCCAAGTCTCTGCTGACATCTTAAAAGCATTGGCAGATCGTGCAACACAATCATTAGGTGGTGAGCTTGATGGTGTTGTGGTCACAGTACCTGCGTATTTTGATGATGCTCAACGCCAAGGTACAAAAGAAGCGGCTCGTCGTGCGGGGTTGCATGTTTTACGTTTATTAAACGAACCAACAGCAGCGGCTATCGCTTATGGTTTAGATTCAGGAAAAGAGGGCACCATTGTTGTTTATGACTTAGGTGGTGGGACTTTTGATATTTCTGTTTTACGTTTAACTAAAGGTGTTTTTGAAGTTTTGGCAACCGGTGGTGATACCGCTTTAGGTGGCGATGATTTTGATACGATGCTGGCGGATTGGATAAGAGAACGCGCAGGTTTTGGCCATCAAAAAGATGCTGTATTACAACGTCAATTGCTTGATGTTGCATCAGAAACTAAAATTGCATTAAGTAATAGTGATGTTGCTGATATCAGTATTAATGGTTGGAAAGGTGAAATTACTCGTGCAGAGTTTGAGTCATTAATTCAATCTTTAGTAAAACGTACTCTTTTATCTGTTCGTCGCGCATTAAAAGATGCCGGTGTTGAAATAGATGAGATCCTCGAAGTGGTTATGGTTGGTGGTTCGACGCGTGTGCCATTAGTTCGCCAAATGGTGGGTGATTATTTTAAACGTGAACCTTTAACCTCTATCGATCCAGATAAAGTGGTTGCCATAGGTGCTTCCATCCAAGCTGACATTTTGGTGGGTAATAAACCTGATAGTGAAATGTTGTTGCTGGATGTTATTCCGCTTTCTCTTGGCCTTGAAACGATGGGCGGATTAGTTGAGAAGGTTATTCCTCGCAATACCACCATTCCTGTTGCTAGAGCACAAGAATTTACAACATTTAAAGATGGCCAAACAGCCATGAGTGTTCATGTTGTTCAAGGTGAGCGTGAATTGGTTAGCGATTGTCGTTCTCTAGCTCGTTTTACATTACGTGGTATTCCACCGATGGCGGCGGGTGGTGCTCATATTCGTGTGACATTCCAAGTTGATGCTGATGGCTTATTGAGTGTCAGTGCTATGGAAAAATCAACGGGTGTTGAAGCCTCAGTACAAGTCAAACCCTCTTATGGTCTTAGTGATACTGACATCGCTAAGATGATCCAATCTTCGATGGAAAATGCCCAAGAAGATTTACAAGCTCGTCGTCTAGCCGAGCAAAAAGTCGAAGCAGCGCGTGTGTTAGAAAGTTTAACCGCAGCATTAGAAGAAGATGCTCATCTGTTAAATGAAGATGAGAAAATCGCTATCGACAAAGTTGTAGATACCTTAATAGAGAGCGTTGAAGGGACAGATCCTGTTGCCATTGAAAACGCGATTAAACTACTGGATAAGCAAACTCAGGATTTTGCAGCGCGTCGAATGGATTCCTCTATTCGTCAAGCGTTGGCAGGTCATTCTGTGGACGAGATATAACTATGCCTAAAATTGTATTTTTACCCCATAGCACACTGTGCCCTGAAGGTGCTGTTGTTGATGCAACAGAAGGTGAGTCAATTCTTGATGTTGCATTACGCAATGGTATTGAAATCGAGCATGCTTGTGAAATGTCTTGTGCATGTACAACTTGCCACTGTGTGGTACGTGAAGGTTTTGATTCACTAGAAGAGAGCTCAGAGCTTGAAGACGATATGCTAGATAAAGCATGGGGTTTAGAGCCGGAAAGTCGTTTAAGTTGCCAAGCTAAAGTGACTGACGAAGATTTAGTCGTTGAGATCCCTAAATATTCGATTAACCATGCAAGAGAGCACTAATTTTAGGAGCCAAGTATGAAATGGAGTGATACGCGTGAAATAGGGGAAGCATTATATGATCTTTACCCTGACACCGATCCTAAAACGGTACGCTTTACTGATATGCATCAGTGGATCTGTGATTTAGACGGTTTTGATGACGATCCACAAAAATCAAATGAAAAAATTCTTGAAGCTATTTTGCTTGTTTGGCTTGATGAATTTGAATAAATGATGACATTGTAAATTGAAAAGACTGGCTTATTGCCGGTCTTTTTGCATTATGAACTTTCACCTTTTACGTTGTCAGTGATTTAAAAATAACCATAAAGAGGGAAGTTCAGATATTTTATTGTGAGATCTTCTTCGAGGAATATCATGTAAATGTAGAAGAACACTGAGGGGGAATGGTGACCTCTTGGTTTTTGCAGTAAATTGATCACGCTAAACGATAAATATCTGGTAGTCTGAATAGGTTAACTGCCACCAGTAATAATAAGTGAGATAATAAATGAATAAACAAATTATGCCTATCATGCTGTCAAATGAACCTGCAGCAGCATGTTGGGGAGAAAAAGCACTAATTAGCACTAGCGAAACAGGCATGACAATCCATTTAACGGAAGAAAACCGTTTAGGCGCTATTCAGCGTGGTGGACGTAAAGTTGATAGCCAAGGTATTCGTAATGTTGCTCTTGTTGGCGAAGGTTGGGATATAGAGCGTAGCTGGGCTTTTTGGTTAGGCTTTAGAGCACCTAAAGGCGCCCGTTCTATCGAATGGCCACAATTGAGCGAAGCGGATAAACACGAATTAGAATCACGTATTCGTATCGTTGATTGGGTTAGAGACACGATTAATACACCAGCTGAAGAATTAGGCCCAGAGCAACTGGCACAACGTACGGTGGATCTTTTCTGTGGTCTGGATAAAGACGATATCAGCTATAAGATCACTAAAGGCGCAGATCTGCGCGAACAAAACTATGCTGGTATTTATACTGTAGGCCGTGGCTCTTCTCGTGATCCTGTCTATTTAGCATTAGATTTTAACCCAACCAAAGATAGCGATGCTCCTGTATTTGCTTGTTTAGTCGGTAAAGGTATTACTTTTGACTCTGGTGGTTATAGCATCAAACCTTCATCATCAATGAATTCAATGAAAGCCGATATGGGGGGAGCTGCAACGTTAGCGGGCGCTTTAGCATTAGCGATTACTCGTGGTTTGAATAAACGCGTGAAATTGTTGCTGTGTATTGCAGATAACATGGTCAGTGGTAATGCCTTTAAATTAGGTGATATTATTCGTTACCGTAATGGTAAATCAGTTGAAATTATGAATACGGATGCGGAAGGCCGTTTAGTATTAGCGGATGGCTTAATTGATGCAAGCAATATTGCACCAGAATTGATTATTGATGCTGCAACATTAACAGGTGCAGCTAAAGTCGCTGTGGGTAATGACTATCATTCAGTATTAAGTTTCGATGACCAATTAGCGAATGAATTATTGGCAAGTGCTGAACAAGAAAATGAATTATTCTGGCGTTTACCATTAGCTGATTTTCACCGTAGCCAATTGCCTTCAAGTTTTGCTGATCTGAATAATATTGCCGCACCTTCGCATACTGCGGGAGCAAGTACAGCCGCCGCTTTCTTATCGCACTTTGTCACTGACTATAAAAAAGGTTGGGTACATATCGATTGTTCAGCAACTTACAGAAAATCTTCTGTCGAACAATGGGCAGCAGGTGCGACAGGTTATGGTGTGCGTTCTATCGCAAATCTGTTATTAGCAAAAGCAAAATAATAAACGTTATTGGATTTGGAGTTCGTAATGGGTGTATCTGAACAATTTGAGACACAAGAAATTGTTTCTGTTGAAGGTTCTTCTCTAACATTAAGTATACTAGAGCCACAGCCTGAAAAACTGACAATGGCATTAAGCGAATTTTTTGGTGAACATAAACCTATTCGCCGAGCTTTTATTGTTAATGCTCAGGAGCAAGATAATGAAGAATCGTTTTATCTTATTGGGTTAGAGATAACTGGAGAAGAAGACGTCATTGCGCAGATACTCCCACAAGCTGCAGGCGCTACTTTTGAATATCTAGAAGAAGGTCAATCTCTTGATTTTTGTTTTGTAAATAAAGAGGAAAAAGGGGTGAGTCATTTTATGATCCATCACGTATCACCTTTTTATCAACGCAAATTAGGTGGCTTCCTAAGAAAGGGAATTCCAATCGTTAATTTAAATACCTAATCGACCTTCCTATATTTAGGCGATATCTCATGAGATATCGCTTTTTTTTATCCTATAATAGAAAATTGACTAGATTAGCAAATTGTTTGCATTTTCACATAACACATTGTTTTATTGTAACTTTATTTTTAATGTGAAAATAGAGGTACTTTTCACTGTAAAGAATTTCGTCATATTCGATAAAATATAGCCAATATTGTTATTTTTTATCTTATTAGAACAAAGAAAAATCTATATTATCTCTGCCCAGCCTGTATAAACATCGGATTATTCAGGGGTTGAATTTAAAGGAAATGGATATGAATCAAAACCAATTTAGACAATATACAGAAAAGAGGGGCTATCGTTGGTGCTCGCTTGCTGTTGTATTGGCGTCTGTGTTGGCACTGACTGGTTGTGATGACAAAGCTGATGAAAGCGCATCATCAACAGACAAAGCGCAAAACACACAAACAACTGAGCAACAAAATTCAGCTCAAAAAACACCCGACACCGCCACTCAAACTAGCGAAAAATCAGCAGTTACAACAAAAACGAATAATGAAACTGCATTAAAAAGCAAAGAAGTTCGTGATGAGTTGGCTATGCGTTTTGCAGGAAAAGATGTCACTGTATTAGATGCATCAGAATTGCAACGTGATGGCGCGAGTACCATGGTGGTGACTTTCTCTGTACCACTTGATCCAGACCAAAAGTTTGATAACGTCATTCATCTTGTTGATACCAAAAAAGGAAAATTAGAAGGTGCGTGGGAGTTATCGGATAACCTGATGGAATTGCGTTTCCGTCATTTACCACCGTCTACAGAATTAAATTTAACCATTGATGAAAAAATCAAAGGTATTAATGAGCGTACATTAACGACGCCTTTTAGTCAGAAGTTGACCACAGAAGAAATTTTTCCTTCGGTTGGATTTACCAGTAAAGGATCGTTATTACCGTTTGATGCGGCTGAAGGCTTACCTATTATTGCCTTAAATGTAGATCAAGTGGATGTTAACTTTTTCCGTGTAAAAGACGAGCAATTGGCTCAATTCTTAACGCAATGGGAAAGCCGTTCCAATATTAACTATTGGGAATCAGATGAATTTTTATCTCAAGCTGATTTGGTTTATACCGGCCGTTTCGAGCTAAATACAGAAAGAAACACCCGTGAAAATGTATTATTACCACTAAAATCAATAGATGCTCTGAAAAAAGAAGGTGCCTATATTGCTGTAATGCAACAAGCGGGTAAATACTCTTATACGGTTCCTGCTACGGTATTCACTTTTAGTGATATCGGACTGTCGATGCACAGCTATCTTGATACAATAGATATTTTTACCCAATCACTTAAAAATGGTGTTGCATTAGATAAAGTAGAAATTCGGCTGTTGGATGAAAAAGGTGGGCTTATTTCTAAAGCTCAAACCGATAGTCAAGGACATGCGACACTTGATAAAAGTGATAAAGCTCGTTTATTAATGGCTATTCGTGATGGTCAAACGAGTATGATTGATTTGCGTAAACCTGCACTTGATCTTTCTGAGTTTGATATAGGTGGTCCTCAAGGTTATAGCAAACAATTTTTTGCCTTTGGCCCTCGTGATCTCTATCGTCCCGGTGAAACCTTAATTGTTAATGCATTACTGCGTGATGGCGATGGTAATCCAATTAAAGAACAGCCTGTTAAAGTTGACTTACTCAAAACGGATGGCCAAGTTTCACGTAGTTTTGTATGGCAACCTGAAAATGGGCTTTACCAATTAAAGTTAACTATTCCTACTGATGAAAATACGGGTACGCGTACTTTACGTTTTGATATTGGTGATGGTACACCTCGTTTCTATGAGTTTCAGGTAGAAGACTTTATGCCAGAGCGAATGGCATTAGAAATCACCGGTAAAAAAGGCATTTTATTAAGCGGTAATGACGCTTATTTTGATATCAAAGGTCGCTATCTTTATGGCGCACCGGCCGCGGATAATCGCTTACAAGGGCAAGTTTTCTTAAAAAGCACTCGTGAAGCCGTGAGTCAATTGCCTGGCTATGAATTTGGTTCTGTAAAAGATGAAAACTTTAGCCGTTTACTGGATGAGTTTGAACTTAATTTAGACTCTGATGGTGAAGGTGAGTTAAGCGTTGATAGTGAACGCTATGCTGAGTTGAAATCACCAATCAATATTATTCTACAAGCAAGCTTGCTTGAAGCGGGTGGGCGCCCTGTGACTCGCCGTTATCAGCAAGCTGTTTGGCCTGCTACTCATCTTGCGGGTATTCGTCCAGTCTTCCCTAAAAAAGAAGTTTATGACTATCGTACGGACAAATATAAATCAGGTTACAGTGTTGATGAAAACTCAATGGCTGAATTTGAAATTGTCTATACAGATCAAGATGGTAAAAAGCTACCCGCTAACGATCTTAAAGTGAAGTTTATCTATGAGCGCCATGATTATTATTGGCGTTGGTCTAGTTCGAATGGCTGGGAATCTGGTTATAACGAAAAAGATCTGCAAATGGATGAACAAACCATCAAAATAGCGAAAGACGGCACAGCAAAAGTGGCCTTTCCTGTTGAATGGGGTTCTTACCGTATTGAAGTGGTCGATCCTAAAACAGAATTAGTCAGTAGTTTACGGTTCTGGGCGGGTTATTCTTGGATGGATAACACCGGTGGAACAGGTGCGGTAAGACCTGACCAAGTTAAACTTAAACTGGATAAAGAAGGTTATTTACCGGGCGAGAAAGTGAAGTTAAACATTGTAGCGCCTCATCCAGGTAAAGGTTATGTCTTACTAGAGTCGAGTAATGGGCCTTTATGGTGGCAAGAAATTGATGTACCAGAAAAAGGGCTTGATGTTGAAGTGCCTATTAACAAAGAATGGGCAAGACACGATCTCTATCTAACATCTGTGGTCGTAAGGCCAGGTGATACGTCAAAACAAGCGACTGTAAAACGTGCTGTTGGTATTTTGCATTTACCATTACAGGATAAAAACCGTCGTATTGATATTTCACTTGATGTACCTGAAAAAATTCGCCCTAACCAAGATTTAAAAATCCGCATTAAAGCGGATCCTGTTGCAGGTCAGCCATTACCTGAAAATATTAATGTGTTAGTTTCTGCAGTGGATACGGGTGTATTAAATATCACAGAATATAAAACGCCTGATCCTTACGATGCCTTCTTTGGTCGTAAACGTTACAGCATCGATCAATATGATGTTTATGGGCAATTAATTGAAGGGCAAGGTCGTTTAGCAAATCTACGTTTTGGTGGTGATGGTGGTGAAGCAGCTGCGTTATCTCGTGGTGGTAAAAAACCGTTAACAGATGTGCAAATCATTGCCCAACAAACAGCACCTATAAAATTAAATGCCCAAGGTGAGGGGGAAGTTTCCTTACCTATTCCTGAATTTAATGGCGAAGTGCGTTTAATGGCCCAAGCTTGGACAGCTGATAAATTTGGTAGCCAAGAAGGCAAAGTGGTTATAGCGGCTCCTTTAGTGACCCAACTTTCATTGCCTCGATTTATGGCGGGTGGTGATAATGCACTGTTGTCTTTAGATCTAACCAATCTTACCGATGATGCACAATCTATTACGTTAAATTACACCGCGTCTGGTCTGGTGGGATTAGGAGGTGCAGAAAGTAAAACGGTATCGCTGACAAAAGGTGAACGTACTCAAATTCAAATTC
Organism: Proteus sp. G2626; assembly: GCF_009915985.1. NCBI lineage: Bacteria > Pseudomonadati > Pseudomonadota > Gammaproteobacteria > Enterobacterales > Morganellaceae > Proteus > Proteus sp. G2626. Next base: position 61,173 of record NZ_JAABNH010000026.1, read on the forward strand.
CAGTAAAAGCCAAACATGGCTTTGGTCAAGGTGAATTCTCACTGTCTATTTATGGTATTAAAGTACCAGGTGAACAAATTAAGCCTTATCACAACACATGGAATATAGGTGTTCGTCCTGCTTATCCGGCAGAAACACTCCATTATGCAAGTACGTTACAAGATGGTGAGACGTGGCGTTTGCCAACAGACGTTTTAAATCGTTTTAATCACTCAACGCTTGAAGGTGAATTATTACTGACAAGCCGTCCTCCATTACAGATTGCACGTTATGTAAGAGAGTTGTTTGCTTACCCTTATGGTTGCTTAGAACAAACCGTCAGTGGGCTTTATCCTTCTTTATATTCAACAGAAAAAGAGTTAAAGCAATTAGGAATTAAAACGCAAACAGATGCAGATAGAAAAGTAGCGATTGAAAAAGGTATTGCCCACCTGCTGACAATGCAAAAAGCAGAGGGAGGATTCTCTTTATGGAGCCAAGATGGACGTGAAGAGTATTGGTTAACCGCCTATGCCACTGACTTTTTATTCCGCGCTTCACAACAAGGTTATGCTGTTCCAGCGGATCCATTAAAACGTGCCAATGATCGCTTATTACGTTATTTACAAGATAAAAGCTTAGTTAACTATGAATATGCGGTTAACCAAGATGCTGCCCGTTTCTCTGCTAGAGCATACGCAGCACTGGTATTAGCGAATCAGCAAAAAGTACCTTTAGGTGAATTACGTCGCCTTTACCTTGAGCGAAATGATGCTGGTAGTGGCCTGGCGTTAGTTCAATTAGGCATTGCATTAAAACTGATGGGTGATAACAGTCGTGCAGAAGGTTTAATTGCAGAAGGTGTTACGACTACTCGTAAATATAATTATGGGTTAGGTGATTACGGTAGTGTTATTCGTGACCAAGCGTTAATTATTGCTTTATTAAGTGAAAATAATCTTGAAACACAATCTCGTGATGCAAGTGTGATTACGTTATCAGATAACTTAACGAGTCGTGAATGGTTCTCAACACAAGAAAGCAACTCTTTATATCTTGCGGGTCGCTTCTTTATTAATATGTCTGAGCAACCTTGGGAAGTCGCTGTAAATCGCCAAGTCCCTGCAATCAGTAGCGATCGTGCGGTGAATGAAACATTAACATCAACGCAATTACAAGAAGGGTTGGAGCTAAACAACCGTGGTGGTGCTGCGATTTATTCTCGTATGAATATCGTAGGCTATCCGAAAGTGGCTCCTGCACCTTATAGTAACGTGTTAAATGTTCATCGTAGTTATTACGACTTGAAAGGAAATCGTGTTCATCCAAATCGCTTACAAAGTGGTGAAATGCTGGTAGTGAAACTGGAAGTTTCAGCAAATAGAGATGTGCCTGATGCTTTAGTTGTTGATTTATTACCAGCTGGTCTGGAAATTGAAAACCAAAATTTAGCATCAAGCAGTGCAAGTTTAAGTGATAGTGCGGCTGACTTGCAGGAGTTTATCGACGATATGGGGCAAGCAAATATTAAGCACCTTGAGTATCGTGATGATCGGTTTGTTGCTGCGGTTTCTGTAGATAGATATCGCCCGACAACCTTACTTTATTTAGCAAGAGCAGTTACACCAGGGAGCTATCAAGTACCACCTCCACAAGTTGAATCAATGTATGTGCCTTACTGGCGAGCAATAGGTTCAACAGAAGCCAAGATTGATATTGTTCCTTAAATCTTGTAGCCCTTTCTTCGGAAGGGGCTTTTCCCTTTGAGTGATTGAATGAAACTAGGATATAAACGGCTCATTGCTGTTATCATTATTTTTCTGTTTGTAACGCCTATTTTGGCCTGGATCGCAGACAAAATTTGGCCTCTCCCTGATCCTGAACCTCAAATCGCAACGATTGTCACGGCGCAAGATGGCACCCCTCTTTGGCGCTTTGCTGACAAAGAGGGCGTGTGGCGTTATCGCGTCAAACTTGCAGATGTTTCTCCTGAATATTTAGAAGCCCTCATTACCTATGAAGATCGCTGGTTTTATCAACATCCTGGCGTTAATCCAATGGCTATATTACGCGCAGCATGGCAAGACTTAAGTTCAGGAAGAATTGTGTCAGGGGGAAGTACATTATCAATGCAAGTAGCACGCCTTATTGATCCTCATTCTCGAACTTTAGGGGGGAAAATTAAACAGCTTTGGCGTACCTTGCAATTAGAATGGTATTACTCAAAAGATGAAATTCTGGAGATTTATCTTAATAAAGCACCTTTTGGCGGTACGTTAGAAGGTATTGGTGCGGCAAGTTGGGCTTATTTAGGTAAATCGCCCGCTGATTTGTCCGCGGGTGAAGCAACATTAATGGCTGTATTACCGCAAGCACCAAGTCGCTTGCGACCTGATAGATATCCTGAACGGGCTCAAGCTGCTCGTGATAAAGTGCTAGATAGGTTGGCAGAATATCAGATATGGCCACAAGAAAAAGTGGATGAAATTAAGGAAGAACAAGTCTTATTAGCACCAAGACAAACGCCACAATTGGCACCATTGCTTGCTCGTCGTATGTATAACGAAAAGCGAGATCCCGTTATTACAACAACGATTGATATTAATATTCAACGACAACTCGAAGATATTGCCAATCAATGGAAATATCAGCTAGCAGATAAAACATCTTTAGCTATTTTAGTTGTTGATCATACTGATATGAGCGTTAAAGGATATGTTGGTTCTGCGGATTTCAATGATAATTCGCGTTTTGGCCATGTTGATATGATCAGCGCATGGCGTTCACCGGGTTCAACATTAAAGCCATTTATTTATGCATTGGCATTAGATGAGGGGCTTATTCATGCAGAGTCACTCTTACAAGATGTTCCTCGCCAGTTTGAGAATTATCGTCCTGGTAATTTTGACTCCGGGTTTAATGGAGCTGTTAGTGCCAGTGAAGCATTAAGTCGCTCTTTGAATCTACCTGCGGTACAACTAATAGAAGTATATGGTGCAAAGAAGTTTGCAGCAAAACTGCGTCATAACCATCTTGAAATGCGTTTCCCTTATGGTTCAGAGCCAAATTTAGCTCTAATTTTAGGTGGAACAGCAACACGAATGGATGAACTTGTCTCCGCCTTTAGTGCGCTCGCAAGGCAAGGAAAAACAGCACCTTTGCGGTTTAAGCCAGAACAGATAATTGAAAATAGGGTGTTAATGTCGCCGGGCTCTGCGTGGATCACAAGGCGTATCTTAGCGGGAGAAGCCAGACCTCGTCCAGATAGTGCAATTTCGCCTGTTGTGCCTTTGGCTTGGAAAACAGGTACCAGTTATGGCTATCGTGATGCATGGTCTATTGGTGTGAATGCGCGTTACACCATTGGAGTTTGGGTAGGTAGACCCGATGGAACACCTGTTGCTGGACAATTTGGTTTTGCGACAGCGGTACCTATTATGAATCAGATCAATAACTTACTCACAGGCTATTTTTATCAAAATAAACAGAGACCACCAATAGATTTACGACCTAATAGTGTGACAGCAGCGACGATCTGTTGGCCAACGGGTAAGGCATTACCTAAAGAAGATAGTAACTGTAGAGTCAGCCGTCGAAGTTGGATCTTAGATAACACAATTCCGCCTACTTTATTAAATGACAATCAAGAAGGCCTTTTGGGGATCAACGAAAAAATTTGGTTAGATAATGAAGGAAAACGAACAGGGCCTAATTGCCCTAATGCAGAGCTAAAAGATATTGCATTATGGCCGATAGCATTAGAAGCATGGTTACCTGAAAAAGAGCGTAGAGCAAAACGGTTACCTCCGATTTCTCAAACTTGTCCGCCTATTAAAGAAGACATCATTCCTCTGTTTATTTCAGGTATTCGTGCCGGTGATTTACTAAAGCCATTACCTGGTGAAACTAATCTAGAGATAACAGTTTCAACCCAAGGAGGAAGAGGTATGCAATGGTGGTTTTTGAATGGAGAACAAGTAGGGAAGACGGAAAACGGTGAAACGTTCTCTTATTTATTAGAGAAACGCGGTAAATATCAATTATCGGTGCTTGATCTAAGTGGTCAAACGAATATGGTTAATTTTATATTCCGTTAAACTGAAAGGATGAGATAAACGAGAACAGAGTGATTTTTAATTAAAATACGCTTTGTTAATAAAGATAAAAGGATGATTAATAGTGTTTCATTATGGTTCTTTTTTATTCTTACTTTTTAGTTTGAACATGGAAAACATTAAAAATGTGATTAGATCGATAATTTATAACTTTTTTGCCACAGTTTCTTAAAAAAAAAGGTGATTCAATCTGTGCAATTCATTTTGATCCTCCTATAATCGAGCCCTTATTTTTTGCAGGGAATGCGGTTTTTGATTCGTTTTTCCATGATCTGCGATAAAAGAGATAACAAAAGTTATCATTAATAAAATAATTTAGAGGTAAGACATGGCTATTCAGCGCACTTTTTCTATTATTAAACCAAATGCAGTGAAAAAAAATGTTATTGGCGCTATCTATCATCGCTTTGAAAGTGCTGGTTTTCGCATCATTGCAGCTAAAATGTTGCATTTAACACGTGAACAAGCTGAAGGCTTTTATGAAGAGCACAAAGGCCGTCCTTTCTTTGATGGTTTAGTTGAATTTATGACTTCTGGTCCAATTATGGTTCAAGTATTAGAAGGCGAAAACGCGATCCAACGTCATCGTGATCTGATGGGCGCAACTAACCCAGATAACGCATTAGCAGGCACATTACGTGCTGACTACGCTGATAGCTTTACTGAAAACGCGGTACACGGTTCTGATTCGGAAGCGTCTGCGGCTCGCGAAATTGCCTACTTCTTCACTGAAAACGAAATTTGCGCGCGCTAATTTATTAGCATCTCTACGCGAAAAACAGTACAATGCGACGCCCTGTTTGATTATTAATAGGGCGTTTTTTATTATTGTTTAATTATACAAATATATAAGTATCCCATTAGCATCAATGCTAATGCAGGCCGCATAGTGTAACAACGAGGCAATGTCATGACCCAATCTATCACTCCAGCGCCAAGCGCTTCGGTCGCTGTTTCTAAAGAAAATATTGTGAATCAAAAAACTAAAATTAATCTGTTAGATTTAAATCGTAAACAGATGCGTGAGCTTTTTGTCTCTATGGGCGAAAAACCTTTCCGTGCTGACCAAATTATGAAGTGGATGTACCACTACTGTTATGACGATTTTGATCAAATGACAGACATCAACAAGGTGTTACGCAATAAATTAAAAGAAATTGCTGAAATTAAAGCACCTGAAGTGTCTGAAGAACAACGTTCAACAGATGGCACGATTAAATGGGCAATTAAGGTTGGCGATCAACAAGTAGAAACGGTGTATATCCCAGAAGATGATCGTGCAACGTTATGTGTTTCCTCACAAGTAGGGTGCGCTTTAGAGTGTAAATTCTGTTCAACTGCACAGCAAGGCTTTAACCGTAATCTAAAAGTGTCTGAAATTATAGGGCAAGTTTGGCGTGCAGCTAAAATTATTGGCTCATTAAAAGAGACAGGGCGTCGTCCTATTACTAACGTTGTTATGATGGGAATGGGAGAGCCATTACTAAATTTAAATAATGTTATTCCAGCGCTTGAAATCATGATGGATGATTTTGGTTTTGGTTTATCTAAACGCCGAGTCACCGTATCTACATCTGGCGTTGTACCTGCATTAGATAAATTAGGTGATGCCGTTGATGTTGCTTTAGCTATTTCATTACATGCGCCAACGGATGACATTCGTGATGAAATCGTTCCAATTAATAAGAAATATAATATTGAAATGTTTCTTGAAGGTGTTCGTCGCTATATTGCCAAATCAAATGCGAACCAAGGGCGTGTTACTATTGAGTATGTCATGCTTGATCATATTAATGACAGTACAGAACAAGCTCATCAATTAGCCGATCTTTTAAAAGACACGCCGTGCAAAATTAACTTAATTCCTTGGAACCCGTTCCCAGGAGCGCCATATGGGCGTAGTTCTAATAGTCGCATTGACCGTTTTTCTAAAGTATTAATGGAATATGGCTTTACAACGATTGTGCGTAAAACACGTGGTGATGATATTGATGCTGCGTGTGGGCAATTAGCGGGTGATGTTATTGATCGCACAAAACGCACGCTGAAAAAACGCCAGCAAGGTGAACTAATTTCAGTAAAAGCAGTCTGATACAGTTGGAGATCTCTTTCTTTGTGAAGTGTATTACATAACTGCAATGTAGAGAGAACAAGGATGAATATATTTAAGGAATATAACGATGATAAGGATATCATCAGTAATTATAATTATTGGCTTGATGTTATTGACATTAGGTTGTCAATCGTCAGCCAATCAAGAACGTGTTGCTGTGTCGATACGTTTACAATTAGGTGATGCTTATTTAGCTGAAAGACAATACCAAATAGCGCAATATCATTTTCAAAAAGTGTTATCGGTGATGCCAAATCACCCCGATGCTAATTTAGGAATGGCGTTAATATCGCAGTTATTGGGAAATTCTATTCAAGCGTTAGATTATTACAAATTAGCGATGAAGTCGAAGCCAGTAAATGTTAATGTATTAAGGCGTTACGGTAATTTCCTTTGTGAACAAAAACTATTAAACGATAATAGTGTGTCAATTGAGGATATACCGCCAGATTATTTGGTCTGTCAGCAAAATTTTCATAAAATATCAAAAAATTCGCGGTGATACGTTAAGGTACTTTGTGCTTTTGCGAGTTCATCAATGTTAAACATCCAATAGCCACAGTGCCTAGATTGCTAATGAATACTGAAAACAAAACCGAAGAAGTGAAATTAACAGCGGGTCAACTTTTACGTCAGGCACGAGAAAAAGTAGGGCTAACACAACAAACTGTTGCTGATCGACTTTGTTTGAAGTTATCAACAGTTCGCGAAATTGAAACAGACTCTGTTTCTTCTGATATTGCACCAACCTTCTTACGCGGTTATATGCGCTCTTATGCTAAGTTAGTCGGCGTTCCTGAAAAAGAGATCCTTGGTTTTATCGACCAACAAGCCCCAGTTAAACAAATTAGAATGACAACCACGCAAAATTACTCATTAGGTAAACGTCACAAAAAACGTGAAGGTTGGCTAATGAAAATTACGTGGGTGATTGTTATTGTAATGGTGGCGCTCGTGGGCGTTTGGTGGTGGCAAGGTCATCAGGCAGATCAACAAGAATTAGTCTCTATGGCATCACAAGACATAGGGCAAAATAGTACACAAGAAAACACCAACACGGTAGATTCCCCATTAGCAACCTTAGATAATACGTCAACATCTGAAGGTGATAATTTACAAGTACCTGCATCGCCATTAGTCGATAATCAGGAAAGTAATGTTGCTACATCACCAACAACTGAAACGACGACACCTGCACCAACAGAAGTCAAAACAGTTCCATTACCTGTATCACCGCTAACTACATCGACGACTTCTCGTGCAAATTTAACACAAGAATCAGCGTCATCAGAAGTACCTGCAATAGCGAATCAACTCGTGTTAATGTTTGATGGAGAATGTTGGTTAGAAATTCGTAATGCCCAAAATAAAGTCTTATTTAATGGTATTAAGAAAGCGGGTGATCGTTTGGAATTTGATGGTGAGCAACCTTATAAACTAAAAATAGGCGCACCTTCTGTTACTCGTTTACAGTTTAATGGTGAATCAATTGATTTAAGTCGTTTTACTGGAAAAATAGCAAAAATAACAGTACCGAGCGCTTAATCTGACTACACATTTGAGCAAGCATGGAAGCATGGGAGAATTAATCAATGCATAAAGAATCACCTATTATTCGTCGCAAATCGACTCGAATTTATGTTGGTAATGTTCCTGTTGGCGATGGCGCACCTATCGCCGTACAGTCGATGACGAATACACGAACAACAGACGTAGAAGCGACTGTTCGCCAGATAAAATCTCTGGAACGTGTTGGGGTGGATATTGTTCGTGTTTCTGTACCCACAATGGATGCTGCGGAAGCATTCAAATTAATCAAGCAACAAGTCAATGTGCCTTTAGTGGCTGATATCCATTTTGACTATCGTATTGCATTAAAAGTGGCTGAATATGGTGTTGATTGTTTGCGTATCAACCCAGGTAATATTGGTAGTGAAGATCGTATCCGCCAAGTTGTTGATTGTGCTCGTCACAACAATATTCCTATTCGTATTGGCGTAAATGGTGGTTCACTTGAAAAAGATATTCAAGAAAAATATGGTGAACCTACACCTGAAGCGTTAGTTGAATCAGCAATGCGCCATGTGGATATTCTTGATAGATTGAATTTTGAACAATTCAAGGTCAGTGTAAAAGCCTCTGATGTTTTCCTTGCGGTTGACTCTTATCGCTTATTAGCAAAGAAAATAGATCAACCTTTGCATCTTGGGATCACAGAAGCCGGAGGCGCAAGAGCGGGATCAGTTAAATCTGCAATCGGCCTTGGGATCTTATTATCAGAAGGTATCGGCGATACACTAAGGATCTCATTAGCGGCCGATCCGGTTGAAGAAGTTAAAGTCGGCTTTGATATTCTTAAATCTTTACGTATTCGCTCTCGCGGTATTAACTTTATTGCTTGTCCAACATGTTCACGCCAAGAATTTGATGTGATTGGAACAGTTAATGAATTAGAACAGCGTTTGGAAGATATCATCACACCTATGGATGTTTCTATTATTGGTTGCGTGGTTAATGGGCCGGGTGAAGCTGAAGTTTCAACGTTAGGTGTAACAGGTGCTAAAACCCGCAGTGGTTTTTATGAAGATGGCGTAAGACAAAAAGAACGTCTTGATAATGGTAATATGATTGATTTATTAGAAGCGAAAATCCGTGCTAAAGCGTCAATGCTTGATGATAGTATGCGTATAAATATAAATCAGTTGGATAAATAATACTCAAAAAACAGGCTCATTAATCAATGAGCCTGTTTTACTCTTGATTTCACATTGAATACTGATTGATTTCGCTTCTATAATCAGCCTAACAATCAACTAATAACTATTAGAGAAGAAAAGTGGCACAAAAAATCCAAGCCATTCGTGGTATGAACGACTATCTACCTGCTGACACTCGTGTATGGCAGAAAATTGAAAATACGCTAAAACAAATTTTGGCTGGTTACGGCTTTAGTGAAATCAGAACACCTATCGTAGAGCATACCCCTCTATTTCAGCGAGCAATTGGTGAAGTTACCGATGTTGTTGAAAAAGAAATGTATACTTTTACCGATCGTGGTGAAGATGCACAAAGCCTGACATTACGTCCAGAAAATACTGCGGGCTGTGTACGTGCAGGTATCGAACATGGTTTGCTTTACAATCAAGAACAGCGTTTATGGTATTTAGGGCCTATGTTCCGTTACGAGCGTCCTCAAAAAGGTCGTTATCGTCAATTCCATCAGTTAGGTGCAGAAGTCTTTGGTCTACAAGGTCCAGACATTGATGCTGAGTTAATTATGTTAACGGCGCGCTGGTGGAAAGCATTAGGTATTTCAGAACACGTAACATTAGAACTTAACTCTATTGGTTCGTTAGAAGCACGTGCTAAATACCGTGAAGCGTTAGTTGCCTTTTTAGAACAGCATGTTGACCAGTTAGATGAAGACTGCAAACGTCGTATGTATTCTAATCCATTGCGCGTTTTAGACTCAAAAAATCCAGAAATTCAGACTTTATTGAATGATGCGCCTGAACTTTTTGATTATCTTGATGACGAATCAAGAGCGCACTTTGATGGTCTTTGTGCATTATTAGATGCTGTAGGTATTACATATCGTGTTAACCAGCGCTTAGTGCGCGGTTTAGATTATTATAACCGTACTGTTTTCGAGTGGGTTACCAGCGCATTAGGTTCACAAGGTACCGTTTGTGCCGGTGGACGTTATGATGGACTTGTAAAGCAACTTGGCGGGCATCCAACACCAGCAGTTGGTTTTGCAATGGGTATGGAGCGCATGATTTTATTAGTTCAAGCGGTTAACCCTGAATTTGTTGCAGATACCAATGTGGCTGATGTTTATCTTGCTTCTTTTGGTGAGAAGAGCCAAAGCGCAGCATTAATACTTGCTGAAGAAATTCGTGACCAATTACCCACATTACGTTTAATGACGAATCATGGTAATGGTAACTTTAAAAAGCAGTTAGGGCGTGCAGATAAACAAGGCGCTAAAATTGCGCTGATTTTAGGCGAAGATGAAATTAATGCCGGCACCGTTGCAGTGAAAGATTTGCGTTCAGGAGAACAAACAATCGTTGCTCGTCATGAGCTAGCTCAGCAATTGACTCTGTTATTAGGTTAAGGAGAGACTTGTGGAAGTGTATAGCACCGAAAACGAACAAGTTGATGCAATTAAACAGTTTGTAAAAAATTACGGTTTAACCATTGTTTTAGCCGCAGTTATTGGGTTTGGTGGTGTATTTGGTTGGAAATATTGGCAATCACATCAAACAAATCGTTTACAAGAAAGTGCAAGTGCTTTTGCAACAGTGAGTGAAGCACTAGCAAAACCGACACCAGAAAATATTGCATTAGCTGAAAAATTTGTTACTGACACGAATGATGTTTATGGCGCGTTAGCGTCGTTAGAACTTGCACAAATTGCTATTGATGCTAATGACTTAGTTAATGGTGAACGTCATCTGACAACGGCTGTTGCAAAAGTAAAAAATGATGCATTTGCAGATATGCTTCATCTTCGTTTAGCTCGCGTACAATTAGCATTGGATAAAACTGATGCAGCTTTGATTTCGTTAGAGCAAGTGAAAGGCAAAGCATGGAATGGAATGAAAAATTATATCCGTGGTGATGTATTAGCGAAAAAAGGCGATAACGCAGGTGCTGCAGCAGCCTACCGTAGCGCATTAACCGATGAAAATACGGGTGCTATTCGCTCACTGGTTGAACTTAAACTCAATAATTTATCCAATTAAAGGGATCTTCAGACATGCAACTGCGTAAAACTCTCCTGGTTGGTCTACTAGCATCTGCTTTATTGGCAGGGTGTTCTAGTGAACAGGATAATGTGACAATGTCTCCATTACCTGAGGTGCAGAGCCAATTTACACCTAGAGCTGTTTGGGACAAATCAGTTGGAAATGGTATTGGTAAATACTATTCTCATTTGTCACCAACATGGGATGGCTCAGTTGTCTATGTCGCTGATCGCCATGGCTTAGTTAAAGCGTTAGATTTGGACACAGGGAAAGAGCTCTGGTCACAAGATCTCTCTATCAAAACTGGTTTTCTTTCATCCAATGAATCCGCATTACTTTCTGGTGGATTGACTGTTTCAGGTACTCGTGTTTTTGTGGGAACTGAAAAAGCAAAAGTCTATGCGTTGAATACTGATGATGGTTCTATTGATTGGGAAACCGATGTTGCAGGCGAAGCCATTTCAAAACCTGTTGTTAGCGATGGGTTAGTGCTTATCCATACGAGTAATGGCTTATTGCAAGGATTGGATTTATTAACTGGCGAAATATCATGGACGGTTAACTTAGATACACCATCATTATCTCTTCGTGGTGAATCTGCGCCAGCTGTCGCTTATGGTGCTGCAATTATTGGTGCAGATAATGGACGTGTTAGTGCCGTTGTTCTTTCTCAAGGACAGTTGATTTGGCAACAAAATATTTCACAAATAAAAGGCTCTACTGAAATTAGCCGATTAAGTGACGTGGATATTACACCGATTATTGATGAAAATACCGTATATGCAATGGCGTATAACGGTAACTTAGTTAGCCTTGATATGCGTTCTGGGCAAATTCTTTGGAAACGCGATTTAGGTTCAGTCAATGATATGGTGCTACTAGGTGATACCCTTTACCTTGTTGACCAAAATGACCGTGTTTTATCTGTTCGTAAATCAGATGGTGTGACATTATGGACACAAGAAGATTTGCTACATCGTAATTTAACCGCACCGGCTATTTTTGATGGCTATTTAGTGGTTGGTGATGCAGAAGGTTATCTCCATTGGATTGATACCACGACAGGTAAATTCATTGCACAAAACGAGGTAAATAGCTCCGGTTTATTAAGTCGCCCTCAAGCGGTTCAAGATAAGCTGATGATCCAAGCTCGTGACGGTAAGCTTTACCTTTATAGTCGGTAATTCATTACTGACAAATCTATTTATTTTACGGCTCCTTTAAAGGAGCCGTTTCGTCTTTTTAGTAATTACATGTAAAATGCAATCAGAATTATGATTGTATTTTTATGAGGCATCAAAAAATGATACCCGTTATTGCCTTAGTAGGGCGCCCTAACGTGGGTAAATCCACGTTATTTAATCGACTAACACGCACCAGAGACGCATTAGTTGCTGATTTTCCAGGCCTGACTCGTGACCGTAAATATGGCCGTGCAGAGTTAGAAGGTGAAGAATTTATTATTATTGATACTGGTGGTATTGATGGTGCTGAAGAGGGTGTTGAAACCCATATGGCATCACAATCATTACAAGCAATTCAAGAAGCTGACATTGTATTATTTTTAGTTGATGCGCGTGCCGGTTTAATGCCTGCGGACCAAGGTATCGCTAAACACCTGCGAGGTGTTGAGAAAAAAACATATTTAGTCGCGAATAAAACTGATGGTATTGATATTGATACTGCGTTAGCAGATTTTTATTCCTTAGGTTTGGGTGAAATTTTCCCAATTGCGGCCTCTCATGGTCGTGGTGTTGCTCAATTAATTGAACAAGCATTATTACCTATTACAGGGAAAGTGGTTGAAGAAGAAAAAGAGCTGACGGAAGAAGAAGAAAATGCCGCTTATTGGGCTGCATTAGAAGCAGAACAAGAAGCGCAAGCGTTAGAAGAGGAAGAAGATGACTTCGATCCCTCTACATTACCAGTAAAATTAGCGATTGTTGGTCGTCCTAATGTGGGTAAATCAACACTGACAAACCGTATGCTTGGTGAAGATCGTGTTGTCGTTTACGATATGCCAGGTACAACACGTGACAGTATCTACATTCCTATGGAGCGTGATGATAAAGAATATATCATCATCGATACAGCAGGTGTTCGTAAGCGCGGTAAAGTGAAAGAAACAGTAGAAAAATTCTCTGTTATTAAAACATTGCAAGCCATTGAAGATTCTAACGTTGCATTGTTGGTTATTGATGCGCGTGAAGGTATTTCAGATCAGGATCTCTCATTATTAGGTTATATCTTGAATGCAGGTCGTTCATTAGTGATTGCTGTTAATAAATGGGATGGCATGACACAAGACGATCGTGAACAAGTAAAAGCCATGCTTGATCTTAAGCTGGGCTTTGTTGATTTTGCGCGAGTTCACTTTATTTCTGCACTACATGGCAGTGGTGTAGGTAATCTTTTTGAATCTATTCAAGAAGCTTACGTTTGTGCGACGCGTCGCGTAGGCACATCAATGCTTACTCGTATCATGAAAATGGCAGAAGATGATCACCAGCCACCAATTGTTCGTGGACGTCGTGTAAAAATGAAATACGCACACGCCGGTGGTTATAATCCACCTGTTGTGGTTATTCATGGTAATCAGGTAACTGATTTACCTGATAGCTATAAGCGTTATTTGATGAACTATTTCCGCCGTACTTTACAAGTCATGGGTACGCCAATTCGTATTCAATTTAAAGAGGGTGAAAACCCTTATGCGGATAAGAAAAATAAATTAACTGTTTCTCAAATGCGTAAACGTAAGCGCTTAATGTCACATTTGAAGAAATCAAAGTAAGTTAATTTAGCATCAAAATAAGAACTGAGTTCAATTTATAATGAGCTCAGTTTTTTTATATCTAAAGATTATTAATTAACTAACATCTTTTCTATGATGAGTTGATCCATGATGGGTTTGTTCATCACTCGTCATTGTCGCTATATTATTTATTACATATTGAATAAAATCCTCAATTACACCAATAAAACTTCTCTTTAATAGAATTAGTAGCTAGTTTTCAAGGAGTTTTAGTTATTGAATTGCTATTTTTCCTGCGTCATAAATTCTTATTTATGATAAAACTAACCATGGTTCATGGAGTGATAAATTTTAAAGTGACTAAGGGTTATGGCGTCTCGTATTTCATAAATAATTAATTTTACGATTTCAATAAATGCTTAAAATAAGAGTGATTCTTATTTGTTTTAATGAGCCCGCTATCTTGAAAAAATATATTATTACTGTGTCTGTTTTTGTTCTTTCATCTTGTGCTACCCCAGAAAAGTGGGAAGCAAACACCATCACCCCCTCTCCTTTCGAGATTGCTAAAAATATGTGTATGCAAGAAGCTAAAGTGCGATTTCCCGCTAGATATGTGGCTTCACGTCATCCTTCTTTTGCTCCAATGAGAATAAATGGTAAAGATATTCCAAGTTCAGGAGCAGGAACTTCTTTTCCTTCTGATGCTAATCAATGGCAACGTAGGGATTATTTTAATACCTGTATGAGAGGGGAAGGCTGGGAAAATAAAAACAAAGTCACAGGATTACTGGCTTTTTTGTTTAATTAATTTTAGAAAATAATTTTACATTTCTCGTTTTATTTCAGTAAAGCCACTTGCTAAAGTGGCTCTATATTTAATGATTTATTGCCTTTATACCCACTCTTTTTGGATCAAAAAGTTACTGTATAGTTTTGCTTCTGGAGTATCTGGCTCGGGCGAATAATCATATTCAAAACGGACTAAAGGTGGCATAGACATTAAGATTGACTCTGTTCTTCCTCCACTTTGTAGCCCAAATAATGTCCCTCTATCCCACACCAAATTAAACTCAACATAGCGACCACGGCGATAGAGTTGGAATTGGCGCTCACGCTCTCCCCAAGGCATAGATTTGCGTTTTTCAACTATCGGTAAATAAGCATCAAGATAACCAAGGCCGACACGTTGGACAAACTCGAAACAATGGTCAAAATCTGGCGTATTTAAATCATCAAAGAAAAGTCCGCCCACACCACGGGGTTCGTTGCGGTGTTTAATATAAAAGTAATCATCACACCATTTTTTATAACGTGGGTAATAATCTTTACTAAAAGGGGTACAAACGGATTTAGCAACTTTATGCCAATGAATGACGTCTTCTTCAAATCCATAATAAGGTGTTAAATCAAAGCCTCCGCCAAACCACCAAATGGGCTCTTCGCCTTCTTTTTCAGCAATAAAAAAGCGTACATTAGCATGAGAGGTTGGAATATAAGGATTAAGTGGATGAATAACTAATGAAACACCCATGGCTTGAAAACGACGTCCTGCTAATTCGGGGCGATGTGCTGTCGCAGATTTAGGGAGTGATTCACCATAAACATGTGAAAAATTAACACCCGCTTGTTCAAAAAGTGCGCCATGGGTTAACACGCGAGTACGGCCTCCGCCTCCTTCTTTTCTTTCCCAATTATCTTGCTGAAAGGTCGCTTTTTGGTCTATGTTTTCAATAGCGCGACAAATCGAATCTTGTAGCGATAAGAAAAATTTCTTAACGTGATGAATATCAGGTAAATTCATAATAACCTATAATTTTTATCATATTTATTAGAAATAAAGTTCCGTATTATCTATGTTCTCATTTTCAAGTTGATTCATAAACCAAACAAGCGATAATAAATTCAGATTTATGTGAACAATAATAGGCAAAACCATGGAAATACGTGTATTTCGCCAAGATGATTTTGAGGCAATCATTACACTTTGGGAGCGTTGCGACTTAATCTCGCCAGAGAATGATCCCGAAATTGATATTGAAAGAAAAATAAACCATTCACCTGACTTATTTCTGATTGCAGAAGTGGCCGGTGAACTTGTGGGCAGTGTGATGGGGGGCTACGATGGTCATCGTGGATCTTTATACTATTTAGGCGTTCATCCAGACTTTCGTGGCAGGGGCATTGCGAATGCATTGATCTCTCGATTAGAGAAAAAACTGATCGCGAAAGGATGCCCACAAATTACATTAGTTGTACCTGAAGAAAATGATGCAACGATTTGTATGTTCGAAAAATTGTTGTATGAAGATCAAAACCAAGAAAGCACAACTTATACTAAACGGTTAATTGTCGATCAGGATTTCGATCTCTAACTCTGTAATAAGCCCTCGATGTTTGAGGGTTATTCTTATTTTTGTGTTTTTTTTTCTCTATTCCTATTCATGCACGTCATTCTCTTATTTTATCCATAAAATCTGATATTACTTTTACTGTGGAACAAATGAAGATATAGAGGGTCGTAACTAGGCTTTCTTTTTCATGGGGTATTTGGCGTTAAATTAAGTAATGCTTTGTTATGCCAATTTATTGTGGGTGGTTTTGCCTGATGATTGAGGTGAAGTAAAGAGTAAGATAAGGTGTGTCTAATAACATTATTATCTGTTTAATAAGTGATGAAAAAGTTTAACGGAGAAACAAATGATGCCTAAGTTTTGGTTGCCCTTGTGTTTAAGCACAAGCGTTCTGCTATTAAGTGGCTGTTCATCCATGGGAGGAATGTCTTTTTCAGCGCTAAATCCGATGAACTGGTTTTCAAATGATACGCTAACCGTTTCTGCTAATGGATTGGGTCATATTACAAGTTCAACAAAAATAACTGAAAATGATATTAAGAATGAGCTAGGGAGCCGTTTTCATTATCGTGAAGGAATGGAAATGCAAGGTAGTGATATTATCGTTGTTGTTCAAGGTCTAGAAGATAATAAAATCCAAGTAGCTTTCTACGGTAAAGAAAAAGGGACTGTTGAAAAAATAGACGTTTTTGATGCAAAAGCCACAACAGATTGGGGTACTACAATGGGGACACCCTTTAAAGATATCTATAAAAAAGCGTTTGGTGTATGTAGCAAAGGCCCTAAAGATGAAAAACAAAGAACCATTTTATGCCAATCAGAACAAGCTAAATCAGTGAGTTATGTTTTTAGCGGACAGTGGGATGGTCCAGATGGGTTAATGCCACCTGATGAAGTTTTATCTAATTGGACATTGACGCAAATTATTTGGCAAAACAAATCACCTTCACGCTATTCCCTATAATATAAGGAAGATTTTATAATCAGACTGTCTGATATTTGTTAAAAGGCAAATCTTCGGGAAAAAACATTCGATATAATTAGCTTTATTCCGAGCGTTTTGATTATTGATTAGGGAAGCAATATGTCTCATGCACAAAGTGGCATTTTAGTCGCACATAGTAAATTTGGTCTTTTTATTGAAGCAATGGTCGTGGGTGAATTAGACGCTCTGCGTGAAGGATGTCAAAAATTCATGCAATCATTATCTGATTTACAAAAGCAATTTCCTGATGCATCACTAGGTGCAGTTATCGCATTTGGCTCAGATCTTTGGAAAAGACTGTCAGATGAAAATAGTGCACCAGAACTAAAACCTTTTCGCCCTTTAGGTAAAGGTTTAGCACCTGCAACACAACGTGATCTTCTTATTCATATTCAATCAATGCGTCATGATGTGAATTTCTCATTAGCACAAGCTGCAATCGCCGCTTTTGGTGATGCGATTAAAGTTGAAGAAGAAATTCATGGTTTCCGCTGGATAGAAGAACGTGATTTAAGTGGATTTATTGATGGAACAGAAAATCCACAAGATGATGAACGTTATGGGGTTGCACTAATCAATGACGGTGTTGATGCTGGTGGTAGTTATGTTTTAGTTCAGCGTTATGAGCATAACCTGAAAAAATGGGCTCGTTTTAGTGAATCAGATCAAGAAAAAATGATCGGTCGTACTAAAAAAGACAGCGTTGAGCTTGAAGAATCTGAGCGTAATGTAACATCTCATGTTTCTCGTGTTGTGATTGAAGAAGATGGTGAAGAATTAGCCATTTTACGTCACAGCCTACCTTATGGTACAGCAAGCGGTAAACATGGTTTATATTTCCTAGCTTACTGTGGTCGTTTATATAACATCGAGCAGCAACTATTGAGTATGTTTGGGGAATTAGATGGCAAACATGACGATCTATTGCGCATGAGTAAACCTGTAACAGGAAGTTATTATTTCGCACCTTCTTATGAAGTATTAAAAGCACTGTAATCATTATTTAGTGCTCAATAAGTTTTTATGGATAAAATGCCTGCTTTTAAAGCAGGCATTTTTGTCTGAATTTTTTTCACGTTAATGGCAATTGATGCAAATTTAATTAATTAGCTTGAGTTCTATTCATTTTTAATAGCTTATAGTTATATCAAATAACAAAAGCTAACTACACTGTTATAAATAAAGTCGATAGAGTAACCATTAGAATAAAACTTACAATGATGGGTACTTTTGATGAAGAAAAACACAATTAGAACCTTTGCATTACAAGCAACCGCAGCATTGTCTTTGGTTGTTAGTAGTTATGCTGGGGCTGCTCAATTACTTAATAGCTCTTACGATATCGCAAGAGAGTTATTCACACAGCTAAATAGCGATTTTAAAACGCAATGGGATGCTCAACATCCTGATGATAAAGTCACCATCAAACAATCACATGCAGGCTCATCTAAGCAGGCACTTGCGATATTACAAGGTTTACCCGCAGATGTAGTGACCTATAACCAAGTTACAGATGTGCAAATTCTGCATGATAAAGGCAAATTAATTCCTGCTGATTGGCAACAACGCCTTCCTAATAATAGCTCGCCTTATTATTCCACTATGGCGTATTTAGTACGCAAAGGAAATCCAAAGAACATTACTTCATGGGAAGATTTAACGCGTGAAGATGTCAAAGTGGTTTTCCCTAATCCTAAAACATCAGGTAATGGTCGATATACCTATTTAGCTGCATGGGGAGCTTTTGAAAAAGCTTATGGCAATGATGAGAAGACACAAGAAGCGATGAAGAAATTCCTCAAAAATGTTGAGGTATTTGATACTGGAGGACGTGGTGCAACAACTTCTTTTATCGAACGCGGACTGGGGGATGTTCTGATCAGTTTTGAATCTGAAGTGAATAATATTCGCCAGCAATATGGTGAAGATGAATATCAAGTTATTGTGCCACCCGTAGATATTCTAGCTGAGTTTCCAGTCGCTTGGATTGATAAAAATGTGCAACGTAATGACACAGAAACATTGGCAAAAACTTACCTCAATTATTTATACAGTCCTAAAGCACAAGAGATCATCACGCAATTTAATTATCGCGTAAATGATAAAGCGGTCATGGCGCAAAAATCCGCACAGTTCCCAGCAACATCATTATTTACGATTGAAGAGGTATTTGGTGACTGGAATAACGTGATGAAAACACATTTCACGACAGATGGCATGCTTGATAAGTTGTTAGCGCAAGGACGTCAATAATGTTTATTACAGCCAGCAAACGGGTATTACCAGGATTTGGATTAAGTTTAGGTGGAACACTGTTTTACACCTGCTTGATCTTACTGTTACCAATGAGTGCGCTGGTTGTACAACTTTCTGATATGAGTTGGTCTCAGTATTGGGCGGTAATAACGCATCCCCAAATTGTGGCTGCCTATAAAGTCACATTACTCGCAGCAGGCGTTGCCAGTATTTTTAATGCAGTATTCGGTATGTTGCTTGCGTGGATCATTACTCGTTACCGTTTTCCAGGTAGACAACTGCTTGATGGTTTAATGGATTTACCTTTTGCTTTGCCTACGGCTGTTGCTGGCCTCACGCTTGCGACGCTTTTTTCAACACAAGGCTGGTACGGTTTTGTATTGGATAAATTTGATATCAAAGTTATTAATACATGGATTGGGATAGCTGTTGCGATGGCTTTTACCAGTTTACCTTTTGTTGTAAGAACCGTTCAGCCAGTGCTTGAAGAATTAGGCCCTGAGTATGAAGAAGCTGCTGAAACGCTAGGGGCAAGTCGTTGGCAAACTTTTCGTAAGGTTGTATTACCCGAGTTATCACCAGCACTAATCGCAGGAACTGCACTCTCTTTTACGCGCAGTTTGGGAGAGTTTGGTGCTGTGATTTTTATTGCTGGCAATATTGCATGGCAAACAGAAGTCGTCTCCTTGATGATTTTTATTCGATTACAAGAATTTGATTATCCTGCGGCAAGTGCCGTTGCTTCTGTGATTTTACTTGTTTCATTAGTCTTACTGTTTTCAATTAATGGATTGCAAAGCCGATTTGGCCAACGGTTGAGGGGGCATTGATGTCAGATATTATGCAACAACGCTCTGTTGATCGTCGTAAAATTGATTGGGTGAAGTGGGGACTAATCCTTACAGGCGGTGTGTTATCCATTTTATTTTTAGTTGTGCCTATTGCGTGGATCTTTATGACCGCGTTTTCAAAAGGTATTGAAATATTTACGGAGAACTTATTGGACAGCGATATGTTACACGCTGTCTGGTTAACCGTACTCATCGCGTTAATTACCGTACCTGTCAATATGTTATTTGGTGTCAGCATGGCATGGCTCGTCACGCGTTTTCGTTTCCCGGGGCGCCAGCTATTAATGACATTGATTGATATTCCATTTGCAGTGTCTCCAGTGGTTGCTGGATTACTTTATCTGCTTTTTTACGGTAGCAATGGATGGGCAGGACAATGGTTATCTCAGTTTGATATCCAACTTATGTTCTCATGGCCAGGAATGGTATTAGTTACGGTATTTGTCACTTGTCCTTTTGTGGTGAGAGAACTGGTACCAGTGATGATGAGCCAAGGCAGTCAAGAAGATGAAGCCGCCGTGTTATTGGGAGCGAGCGGTTGGAAAATGTTTTGGCGAGTGACGTTACCAAATATTCGCTGGGCATTGTTATATGGCGTGGTATTAACCAACGCTAGGGCCATCGGTGAATTTGGTGCAGTTTCTGTGGTTTCTGGTGCTATTCGTGGCGAAACCTATTCATTACCGTTACAAGTTGAATTACTGCATCAAGATTACAATACCGTTGGGGCATTTACTGCGGCTGCATTACTCGCCATGATGGCGATATTCACCTTAATGTTTAAAAGTGCATTGCAATGGCATTTAGCTCGTCAGCAATGACATCATATTTTCACAAAGTAGAGGCAAAATATGAGTATTGAAATTAATAGTGTCACAAAATATTTTGATCGCACTGAAGTGTTGCATGATGTCAACCTTGATGTAGCCTCAGGTGAAATGGTAGCACTGTTAGGACCTTCAGGATCAGGTAAAACAACACTATTACGCATTATTGCAGGGCTTGAACATCAAACCCAAGGAAGTATTCGTTTCGAAGAGGAAGATGTTAGCCGATTACATGCGCGAGATCGTAAAGTTGGTTTTGTTTTTCAGCACTATGCACTGTTTCGTCATATGACGGTATTTGAGAATATCGCCTTTGGTTTAACTGTATTACCTCGACGAGAGCGACCTAATAAAGAAGTTATCCATAAAAAAGTGCAACAGTTGCTAGAGATGATCCAGTTGCCTCATTTAGCACAACGTTATCCAGCACAATTATCAGGCGGGCAAAAACAGCGTGTTGCTTTAGCAAGAGCTTTAGCTGTTGAACCTCAAATCTTACTACTAGATGAGCCTTTTGGTGCTTTAGATGCCAAAGTAAGAACTGAATTACGTCGTTGGTTACGGGAGCTTCATGAAGAGCTTAAATTTACCAGTGTCTTTGTCACTCATGATCAACAAGAAGCAATGGAAGTCGCTGATCGTATCGTGATTATGGGAAATGGTAAAATAGAGCAAGTAGGGACACCACAAGAAGTATGGCAATCACCTAAAAGTCGCTTTGTTTTAGAATTTTTAGGTGATGTGAATCATCTAAAAGGTGAAATTAATGGTGCTCAATTACAGATTGGGGGATATCACCTGCCATTATCTGTGACACCGCTTTATCAAGGTTCTGTTGATGTATTTTTACGTCCTTGGGAAATTGCATTAAGTGTACATGCTAATAGTGTTTGTCGATTGCCGGTTAAGGTTATTGAGGTATCACCAAAAGGGCATTATTGGCAGTTAATTTTACAGCCATTAGGATGGAGCGAAACACCTATTACCGCGGTCTGGAATGAAATTTCTTCGGTGCCAACAAAAGGAAATACCTATTATATGGGAGGTGCCCAAGCTCGTTTATATAAGGGGGATACTCCCTTAAATACGGTATCGTTAGCCTATACCGCCTAGTTCTACTATTAAGAGATCGCTTTATCTCACTCTTTTTCACCCATGCTTATTTCTGGCATGGGTGTTTTGGTTTCTATGAACGTGAAAAGACTTATCGAATTACATTAATATTATTGCGTTAATAAGTTAAATGTGATTTCTTCATTAATACAGACAAACAAATGAGCAGGGACTTATTGTGGCAGGGTTAGAACAATTTATTGGTAATACACCATTAGTCAAATTACAACGACTTACACAAGAGGTAGACGCTGAAATATGGGTTAAGCTTGAAGGTAATAACCCTGCAGGTTCAGTAAAAGACAGAGCAGCATTATCGATGATTGAACAAGCGGAATTACGTGGTGAAATAAAACCGGGTGATACGCTGATTGAAGCAACCAGTGGTAATACAGGTATTGCTTTAGCGATGATTGCGGCGGTAAAAGGCTACCGTTTAAAACTGTTAATGCCGGAGAATATGAGTAAAGAGCGTCAAGCTTCTATGCAAGCTTATGGTGCAGAGCTTATTTTAGTGAGCCGTGAAATCGGTATGGAAGGTGCGCGAGATCTCGCACAACAGATGGAACAACAGGGTGAAGGGAAGGTATTAGACCAATTTAATAACCCAGATAATCCAAGAGCTCATTTTATTTCTACTGGTCCTGAGATTTGGCAACAAACACAGGGTCGTATTACGCATTTTGTTTCGAGTATGGGAACAACAGGTACGATCACGGGTGTGGGAAGTTACTTAAAAACACAATCTGATAGCGTGCAAGTTATTGGCCTTCAGCCTGAAGAGAAAAGTCAAATTCCAGGTATTCGTCGTTGGTCACCTGCTTATTTGCCGGGAATTTTTAAAAAAGAGCTGGTGGATAGGGTGATAGATATGTCACAAATCGAAGCAGAATCAACGATGCGCCTTTTAGCAAGTCAAGAGGGTATCTTCTGTGGTGTAAGTTCTGGAGGCGCTGTTGCTGGCGCTCTGCGCGTTGCAAAAGAAAATCCAGGCGCCGTGATTGTAGCGATTGTGTGTGATAGGGGAGATCGTTATTTGTCGACGGGTGTTTACTCGTCATAATTCAAGTTGTAGCGTTGTTGACTGCTTTCATTCGCACTAGTCACATACTGATGTATGCTCCTAGCGACTCATTTACTTGTTGCTTAGCTATACCTTGAATTATTTAGAGTAATAACATCGTCGAATGCGTTAGAGTATTTTTTGTTTTTAGGTTTTTGAATAAATAAAAAAACCGCCACATAGGGTGGCGGTTTTAATAGAGAACATAACAGAAGATTATTTTTTAATCTGAATAATAACGGTTTCACCAACAGTAACTGGGCCTGTCATTTTGGTTAAACCTTGAATTTCATCCATATTAGAAATAACAACAGGCGTTAGAACTGATTTTGCTTTTTCTTCTAATACAGCCAGGTCAAATTCTAAAATAGTATCACCTACTTTTACTTGCTGCCCTTCTTCAGCGATACGTTTAAATCCTTCGCCTTTCAGTTCAACAGTGTCAATACCGAAGTGGACAAATAACTCGATACCGTTGTCAGACTCAATAGAGAAAGCATGGTTAGTCTCGAAAATTTTACCGATAGTACCATCGACTGGTGCAACAATTTTATTACCAGCAGGTTTGATAGCAATACCGTCACCTACGATTTTTTCAGCGAAAACAACATCAGGAACATCTTCGATATTGACAATTTCACCTGAAAGTGGTGCAACAATATCAATCGTGCCACTGCCTTTCTTTTCCTCTGAAACCAGTGATTTTAATTTATCAAACAGACCCATGAATCTTCTCCTAATTATTTTAGTTGGGACCGGGCTCTGGCTAATGTGATTAGCACAGTGTTTTTTCTTTAGTAAAAGTTTCTACTAAGTCCATTAATTCCTTTGCAGTAGGCTGAGCAAGTGCTTGCTCTGCTAGTGCTCTTGCATCATCGTAATTCGCATTGCGGATCACTTTTTTGATGCGAGGAATTGATATAGCACTCATACTAAACTCATCTAATCCCATGCCTAGAAGTAGCAACGTTGCTCGCTCATCCCCAGCAAGTTCACCACACATTCCAGTCCATTTACCTTCAGCATGTGATGCATCAATCACCTGTTTTATCAGGTTAAGTACGGCAGGTGACATCGGATTATATAGATGAGATATCAGCTCATTTCCACGGTCTACAGCCAGAGTATATTGTGTTAGATCGTTAGTCCCAATACTGAAAAAGTCAACTTCTTTTGCCATATGGCGAGCCATAACGGCAGCCGCGGGTGTTTCTACCATGACACCGACTTCGATGGACTCATCAAAAGCTTTGTTTTCTTCACGAAGTTGGCTTTTCAATATTTCAAGTTCTGCTTTCAATGCTCGGATCTCTTCAACAGAGATAATCATTGGAAACATAATGCGTAGTTTACCAAAAGCAGATGCTCTTAAGATAGCACGTAATTGCGAATGAAGGATCTCTTTACGGTCAAGACAAATACGAATTGCACGCCAACCTAAGAATGGGTTCTCTTCTTTGGGTAGGTTCATGTAAGGTAAGTCTTTATCGCCACCAATATCCATAGTACGAATAATAACCGCTGGGCTACCTACTGCTTCTGCTACCGCTTTATAGGCTTGGAATTGCTCATCTTCTGTTGGTAAAGAGTCTCTATCCATAAATAAAAACTCAGTACGATACAGACCAACGCCTTCAGCACCGTTACGCTCGGCACCGGCAACATCACGGACTGTACCAATATTAGCGCAAACTTCGACTTGGTGCCCATCAAGTGTAATGGCGGGTAAATCTTTGAGTTTGGCTAATTCTTCTTTTTCGTGTAGATACTCTTCTTTGATAATTTTTAATGCTTCGAGTTCTTCGTCGGATGGATTAATGATGATTTTGTTATTAATTGCATCAAGAACAAGATAATCGTCTTTTTTAATGGTTTGTGTAGCATTAGATGTGCCCACGATGGCAGGGATTTCTAATGAACGCGCCATGATAGAGGTGTGTGATGTTCTACCCCCTAAGTCAGTGATAAAACCTAATACATTGTCTAAGCTGAGTTGTGCGGTTTCTGAAGGGGTTAGGTCTGTCGCCACTAAAATCACTTTTTCTGAGATAGCACTCAAATCGATAATTGGCATTTCTAAAATATTACGCATTAAGCGTTTACCAATATCACGAACGTCGGCAGCACGTTCTTTTAAGTATTCATCGTCTAAAGCTTCTAAGGCAGTTGCTTGATCTTCAATAACAGATTGAACTGCGGCTTCAGCCGTTTTTTTGTCACTCTTGATGAGAGTGATAATTTCTTGCTCTAACTCTTCATCTTCTAGCAACATGATATGGCCTTCAAAAATCTCGGCTTTATCCGCACCAAGATTTTTTTCAGCACGCTCTTTAATGATTTCTAGTTGTTGTGCAGATTTGTTGCGACCATCTTTAAAGCGTTCGATTTGATTCTCAATTTCATCACTTTGGATCTTACGTTGGCTAATGATGATGGGTTCTTCTTTTAGGAGAAGGGTTTGACCAAATGCGATACCGGGTGATGCTAAAATTCCTGAAATCATAATTTATCCTACGACTTGCTGGTGATAATCTTAAAAGAATAGGATTGCAAAATACTGTTGTTTTAAAATCATCATTGGAAGTTAACTCCCCTGAATGGTTTCAGGGGAATAAATACTGTGCTAATACTTAATTGCGAATTATTCTAATTCCGCCATTAATTTTACCAGTGCTTCAACGGCTTGCTTTTCATCTTCGCCTTCAGCAGAGATAGTCACTACAGTACCTTGGGTCAAACCTAAAGTTTGTAATTTAAAAAGACTCTTAGCACTAGCAGATTTACCACTAGAGATAAGAGTGATATCAGAAGAGAACGTTTTGGCTTCTTTTACAAATTGTGCCGCAGGACGAGTATGTAAGCCGTTTGGTGCTGTAATAGTAACTTCTTGCTGGTACATAGGATTTTTTTCCTTTTATAACTCAATTGTTCACATTAAGTCAGGACTTAGTAAGTGTAGATGAATTTGTCCTGCTTTGCGTAGCAATATCAGATAATATTAAGTCATGATGTGTCATCTGATAAAAATAGTGTTCAGGAAAATAAAAGAGTGTAATTTTATCATCTCGATTATTTTCTGATTAATTTCGACCTTCGAAATAATTAATTGATTAAATACTAAACTCGAAGGAATAAATCACCTATCTGGATGACAAAGTTTGATCTCTACCACAAAAAAAGCACCTTTAAGGTGCTTTTTTAATAAATATTTTACAATTGAGATGATGCGATTTAGCTATCAGAAATATCAGCAAAAAG
Organism: Proteus sp. G2626; assembly: GCF_009915985.1. Lineage (NCBI taxonomy): Bacteria > Pseudomonadati > Pseudomonadota > Gammaproteobacteria > Enterobacterales > Morganellaceae > Proteus > Proteus sp. G2626. Next base: position 87,596 of record NZ_JAABNH010000026.1, read on the forward strand.
TGGGGTACTTAAATATCGCTCACCTGAAGAAGGCAAAATTACCACGATTTCTTTGTTGGCAAATTCGGGTTCTTTTGACAATTTTACGGCTGCCGCAATTGCTGCTCCAGAAGAAATACCCGCTAAAATACCTTCTTTGGTCATTAATTCTCGCGCAGTGTCAAAAGCTTCTTCGTTTGTGATCTGAATCACGCGATCCAGTAACGATAAATCTAGGTTTTCAGGGATAAAACCGGCACCAATACCTTGGATTTTATGAGGGCCTGGTTTAATTTCTTCACCCGCTAAGGCTTGTGTAATAACAGGAGAACCAGTTGGTTCAACAGCAACCATTGTCACCGCTTTGCCTTTAGTTTTTTTCAAGTAACGGCCAATTCCCGTAATCGTACCACCAGTACCGACACCTGCAATCACCGCACCGACTTCACCATCAGTGTCGCTCCAAATTTCAGGGCCTGTGGTTTTCTCATGAATTTCAGGGTTAGCTGGATTACTAAATTGCTGTAGCAAAAGATAACGACTAGGATCGCTATCACGAATTTCATTGGCTTTATCGATAGCTCCTTTCATGCCTTTTGCGCCATCAGTGAGTACTAAGTTGGCACCTAGTGCTTTGAGTAGTTTTCGACGTTCAACACTCATGGTGTCAGGCATGGTTAAGGTTAATTTGTATCCGCGTGCAGCTGCAACATAAGCAAGTGCAATCCCTGTATTGCCACTTGTTGGCTCTACAAGCTCAACACCTTCTGTTAGGATGCCTTTTTTTTCTGCATCCCAAATCATGTTGGCACCGATGCGGCATTTCACACTAAAGCTTGGGTTACGAGATTCCACTTTAGCTAGAATGTTACCATTTCCGAAATGCTTTAAGCGAATTAAGGGAGTGTGTCCAATAGTTTGCGAGTTGTCTTCGAAAATCTTGCTCATTTTTATCCTCGGTACATGATTTTTTATAAGGTCAGATGAAATTACCATACGCCATCAAGACAAAGATGGAAATAAGCTTTATGAATATCCTTATAACTTTTTCTTCTTTTTATTCCAAATGGTTCTAATCAAGGGCGAGTGAGTAGATTCACAAATTAATAAATCAAGAGATGTACAGTATATTAATGGTTGATAATCTATTTTTAACTAAGTTCATTGTAAATACAGGGGTCATAATGGAAACGATAGAAGAGTTGATTACTGCACTTGAACTCGCTGTACCTGAATTAGACACACAAGCATTGCGTGAAAGTTTACCAGAGTCTGATGCTCAAGAAGATGTACTCAATTGGTTATACGAGTCACTCTCTGCACAAGGGTTAATGGATTATATTGAATGGACAGAATATTTTGGTGATATCCCTGATTTGAAGTCGTTAGAACAAATCTCTTTTTCTGAATCCCCCGGCGCACTGATTTTATCTGAAGTTGAAAAAATCAATTGGGATGAGGCGAGTGCTGATCCTTATATGCTACCTTATGAATTACCTTATCTGGAATATATTAATCACTTTTTAGTAGAACAAGAATTACGGCTAGTGGATCTTACTCCATTTGAAAATGCGTATATTTTCTGTATTCGAAATGACGACGAGCTCATTGAAAAATTAGATAGCGCTTTAAATATTTTTGAAATGGGCATTAATGAGCGCGAGCCTATGGATAGGGAAGAAACAAAAGATTATATCCGCTCACTCATTGAGTAATATGCACAATGGTTAAATATGCCAATGAGTGTTTTTAAACATAATCTATAAAATAAAACCCCGCTTTAAATAAACGGGGTTTTTCAACATTATCGATAAGTAGCTAAATAAAGCTTACCACTGTCCTTCTTGTGTATGTTGTTTGCGATAACGGTCGCACCACATTGCTGTTGCACCACAAATAGCGACAGGCATGATAACTAAATTTAGAATAGGGATCATGGTGAAAATATTAATAATCATACCAAATTGAAGATTATTCCATTTGTCCTGTTTGAGTGAAGATTTCATCGTTGCGAATGAAATTTTATGGTTATCAAACGGGAAGTCATTATATTGAATTGCCATCATCCAGGCACCAAAAGCAAACCATAAAATAGGGGCAACGGTTTGTCCGACAACTGGGATAAAATAGAGTAATAACAAGACAATAGCGCGAGGTAAATAATAAGCTATTTTAATTAACTCACGTTTTAAAATACGTGGAACATCTTTCAAAATACCTGTAATACCAGTGTCTGGCGGTGTAATACCGGTTATTTGACCTTCCAGTTTTTCAGCCAATAAGCCATTAAAAGGGGAGGCAATAATATTGGCTAAGGTGCTAAAGAAATAAGTGAACACCAATAAAATAAAAATAACGGATAATGGCCAAATTAAATAACTTAGCCATTGTAACCAATCAGGGACTTTTTCCATCATCCAATTGACCATGCCACCTATTTGACCATATAACCACCAAAAGGCACTTCCGAGAATAATAATATTGGCAAGTAGGGGTAAGATAACAAAACGTTTTAGCCCTTTGCGTGTAATTAAACGCCAACCAAGAGCAAAATAATGAAATCCATTTAAATTTTTATTCGTTTCTGTCAAATTTGTCATACTTCCTATTCTCTCCAATGAGGGCAAGCTAGTATCATATAGGGAGATAATCAGCCTTACTAGTCATGAATTGTCTAAAAAATGTGCATAAGAGATTGAAGTGTGTATCTTTGTGACAAGAAAATTAAGTATTGGCTTGCACTTATGAGCGTTGGCAAATACTCTTAGTAAAAAGTAATATTTGCCAACGTGGCTATTAAACCTCAAGACAACAGAGATAGAAATGATGCAGCAAAATTTGCGTCTGATATTAATCGTTGTTGGTGCGATTTTAATCATAGCTTTGTTATTACACGGCTTATGGATTGGTCGAAAAGAGCGTTCTAAGCTTTTCCGTAATCGCCCAGTAAAACGTCAGAAACAGAATTATCAGTCAGATGAGAACGATGACGAACCACAATATGCTGAGGTTAGTCATCAGACATCAACTTTGTCCTCTACTGAAAAACGGGAGAGTGAGCCACCGATAAAATCGGAGTCTCTACATGAACCTGAATTTTCGGTGGCTGATAGAGATCCATTAATGTCTGAAAACCAAGCAAAAGGGCATTCTAACGAGACATCATTACAACAAGAGCCAAGTCTTGGTGTATTTGATGTTATTGAAAAAGAGTCTGCACCTGTTGTCAGGGATGAGCCAATACAAGCATCTGTGGCTAATGTTGCGAGTGAGATAAAATCACCCGGTAATACAGTAAGTCCATCGGTGAGTTCAGAGCCTTCGATTTCAGAGACAACGGCCCATGTAACTCCTGTTGAGACTGAGGCTTCGGATTATGCTCCGGCTGAAGAGCCAAAAGCGGGATCTGAGCCATCGGCAGAAATCGCAGAGAAAGAGCTGGTTATTGTCTTAAACGTGAGTGCACACCATGGTCAAATGTTGGATGGCGAAGTATTGATGCAAAGTATTATGCAAGCTGGATTCCAGTTTGGAGAAATGAATATTTTCCATCGTCACCTTAATCCAACAGCTAATGGCCCTGTTTTGTTTAGCTTAGCGAATATGGTGAAGCCGGGAACCTTTGACATTGATACGATGGCTGAATTAACCACGCCAGGTGTCTCTATGTTTATGATGGTGCCGTCTTATGGTGATGCTAATCAAAACTTTAAATTGATGTTACTGACGGCTCAACGTATAGCATCTGATGTGGGAGGGGTTGTGCTTGATGATGAACGCAAACTCTTAACGCCACAAAAAATCGAGCTTTATAAATCTAAAATTCGCAGGACACTAGATTTAAATCAATAGTTTCTATCTGTAAAAAAGCCCCCGCTTGCGGGGGTTTTTCTTCTTTGGTGATAAATCATGAATAAAAACATTCAACAAAAAATTGATAAACTTCGCGTTACTTTACGTCACCATGAATATCTTTATCATGTCATGGATGCACCTGAAATACCTGATGCTGAATACGATCGCTTAATGAATGAGCTAAAGGCATTAGAAACTGAATACCCTGAATTAATTACCTCTGATTCCCCTACACAACGTGTTGGGGCATTACCACTCACTGCCTTTGAGCAAGTGAGACATGAAATTCCGATGCTATCTTTGGATAACGCTTTTGATGAAACAAGCTATCAAGCATTTGATAAACGCTTGCGTGATCGATTAAAAAATAGCGAAGAAATAACTTTTTGCTGTGAATTAAAACTTGATGGTCTTGCTGTTAGCTTACTTTATGAAAATGGTGTGTTAGTACAAGCGGCAACGCGTGGGGATGGTACAACAGGGGAAAATATCACTGAAAATGTAAGAACGATTAAAGCTATTCCACTGCGTTTATATGGCGAAAATATCCCTGCTCGTATTGAGATCCGAGGTGAAGTCTTTATGAACGAAAAAGGCTTCGAATATTTAAACGAAGAAGCACGTCGTACAGGAGGGAAAGTATTTGCTAACCCTCGTAATGCGGCCGCGGGATCTTTACGACAACTTGATCCGCGTATCACAGCGAAACGGCCATTAACCTTTTTCTGCTATGGCGTAGGTGTGCTTGAAGGTGGCGAATTACCGACAAGCCATTATGCGCGTTTACAACGATTTAAAGAGTGGGGATTACCTGTTAGTGATGTGGTAAAGCTGTGTACTGGTAGTAAAGCTGTTCTTGAGTTTTATCATCATATAGAAGAGATCCGCCCTAATTTAGGTTTTGATATCGATGGCGTTGTGATTAAAGTGGATGATATTGCTCTGCAAGAAGAGTTGGGTTTTGTTTCAAGAGCACCACGTTGGGCAATTGCTTATAAATTTCAAGCACAAGAGCAAATGACTATCATTAAAGATGTTGAATTCCAGGTTGGTCGTACTGGCGCAATTACTCCCGTTGCGCGTTTAGAGCCGGTACAAGTTGCTGGTGTTGTTGTGAGTAATGCCACATTACACAATGCCGATGAAATTGAACGTTTAGGAATACGCATTGGCGATACTGTGATTATTCGTCGTGCAGGTGACGTTATTCCTCAGGTTGTTAGTGTGATTGAAGAGAAACGTCCTACCGATGCACAAAAGATTGTTTTTCCAACGCAATGCCCAATTTGCCAATCTGATATAGAGCGTATTGAAGGCGAAGCCGTTGCACGTTGTACTGGGGGGTTGATTTGCGGTGCACAGCGTAAAGAAGCTCTTAAGCATTTTGTTTCTCGTCGCGCGATGGACGTTGATGGTATGGGCGATAAAATTATCGACCAATTGGTTGAAAAAGAGTATGTCAAAACACCTGCTGATCTTTTTCGTTTAGATGAAAAAATCCTGTCTGGTTTAGAGCGAATGGGTGAGAAATCAGCCAAAAAATTAATTACAGCATTAGATAAAGCCAAATCAACGACTTTTGCGCGTTTTATTTATGCACTTGGAATTAGAGAAGTAGGTGAAGCTACGGCAAGTGGATTAACAGCCCATTTTCCTACGCTTGATGCATTACGAAATGCAGATGTTGAAGCGCTAAAATCAGTCCCTGATGTGGGTGATATTGTGGCTAAGCATGTTGTGAATTTTTTCCAAGAAGAACACAATAAAACAGTTATTGACCAGCTAATTAATGATGCAGGTATTACATGGCAAGCACCCGTGATTGTGACTCATGAAGCGGGCGATAATCCTTTTGCAGGTAAAACGGTGGTGTTAACGGGTTCATTATCACAATTAACACGTGATGAAGCAAAAGACAGATTAATTGCTTTAGGAGCAAAAGTGAGTGGAAGTGTTTCTAAGAAGACAGATATGGTGATAGCGGGCGAAGCCGCGGGCTCTAAGTTAGTGAAAGCTAACGAGTTAGAGATAACCGTTATTGATGAAGATGAAATGATAAGATTACTTGATCAATCTAAATAATCACTCTATTATTTGATAAATGCTACTGAGAAATGCTCTCAGTAGCATTTTTTTACTTAAGCGAAATTTACATTTAATGTTTCTTTAGTAACTCATAAAGTGTGATCAACCTATCTTATTTAATAATTAGTGTGTATGCAGTTTCATGATATTGTGACAATAGTCACATCGTAATGTTACGCGTTACATAAAATGCTCCTCAAGATTTATTTTTATTTTTGGAGCATGCATGTCTTCTATCATTCACTTCGTTTTGGCACTCGCCGTTATTGGCGCATTAGCATTCATTGCGAGTAATAACCGCAAAGGGATCCGTCTGCGTTATATCGTGCAGTTATTAGTTATTGAAATCGCATTGGCATGGTTCTTCCTCAACTCTGATGTTGGTGAAGGCTTTGTTCGTGGCTTCGCTGGATTATTTGATCACTTATTAGGTTATGCCGCTCAAGGGACTGAATTTGTATTTGGTGGCATGATGAAAGGTGGTTTAGCATTCTTCTTCCTGAATGTACTTTGTCCAATTATCTTTATTTCTGCATTAATTGGTATTCTTCAACATATCAAAGTATTACCTTTCGTGATCCGCATTATCGGTACTGTGCTTTCCAAAGTGAACGGTATGGGGAAATTAGAATCATTCAACGCAGTGAGCTCATTAGTTCTTGGGCAATCAGAGAACTTTATTGCCTATAAAGATGTATTAGGAAAAATGTCCCAGCGTCGTATGTACACGATGGCTGCAACAGCTATGTCGACAGTATCAATGTCAATTGTTGGTGCATACATGACAATGCTAGATCCAAAATATGTTGTTGCTGCTTTAGTACTGAATATGTTCAGTACTTTTATCGTCCTTTCTGTAATAAACCCATATTCTGTTGAGAATGAAGAAGACATTCAAATGGGGAATCTGCATGAAGGCCAAAGCTTCTTTGAAATGTTAGGTGAATATATCTTAGCAGGCTTCAAGGTTGCGTTAATCGTGGCTGCAATGCTGATTGGTTTCATTGCCTTAATTGCTGCAGTGAATGCAATTTTCAGTATGATTTTTGGTATCAGTTTCCAAGATTGCTTAGGTTACGTTTTCTATCCATTAGCATGGGTGATTGGTGTACCAGAACAAGACGCATTACGTGTTGGTAGTGTGATGGCAACAAAATTAGTCTCTAACGAATTTGTTGCCATGGGTAGCTTACAAGATATTGCAGCTGATATTTCACCCCGTTCAGTGGGTATTTTATCGGTATTCTTAGTTTCATTTGCTAACTTCTCTTCAATCGGAATTGTTGCAGGTGCGATTAAAGGTTTAAACGAAATGCAAGGTAACGTTGTTTCTCGTTTTGGTCTGAAATTACTGTTCGGCTCTACATTAGTGAGCTTCTTATCTGCGGCTATCGCGGGTCTGTTTGTTTAATCACTCAAGATAAAACAGATAGCATGTGAATAAAATAACAATGTAAACCGAGTTATTTGTTAATTAGGTAACAGAAAATCAAGCAGTGCCTTCGGGTACTGCTTTTTTTATCTTTCAATTACCTTATAATCGACTCTATTCCTTCGATGACAAAGTGGTATATAACATGCTCGAGAAACAACACCTTATTGATATAGCAAATACACAAATGCCATTTGGAAAGTATAAAGGACGAATGTTGGTCGATTTGCCTGAAGAGTATTTATTATGGTTTGCTAAGAAAGGGGCGTTCCCAGAAGGAAAATTAGGGCAACTCATGGAGATGACCCTTGCAATTAAAATTGAAGGGTTAGAGGGACTATTGAAGCCATTAAAGCGGTGATCTTAATCATTATTTATACCTAATTTTTCAGATGTTAATGCATTAATAATTTTTTGACTTAATTCAATAAATAATGTTTGCTCTTCAATTGTTAATCTTTCCTGAATTTTTTTTGCATTCTGCTTTCGGCCTAATGCAGCCCTTTCTAAAAATGCATGCCCTTCATCGGTTAGTTGAGTAATAAATTCGCGTTTATCTTTCTCAGAACGATATTGTGTAATAAAGCCTAAGGCTTTTAATCCTCGCATAAACTTCGATAAATTTTGTCTTGAAATTGCTAACGAATTACTTAATTGGGAAGGTGTTAAGTCGCCTCGTAGGCGTAATAATTCTAAAATATCATATTGACCCCAAGTGACAGGTTCAGGTGTATAACGAGTTCGTTGTGCAACAAGAGTGCATTGTAATAATGACAAGGCATTTTCTAATTTATTTTTATCCACAAATAATTACTCTCATATTACTGTTAACTAAAGTTAATAATAACAGGTCGCTGGCATTGAATAAATTTTATATTGATTAACTAAATTTAATCAAATAAGATAAAATATAGTTAACTTTAGTTAATTATATTGTGGGTGTTATAATAACTATTTAATTATGAAAGAGGCTAGTGAGATGAGCTATTTTGAAGATAAAGTAATTTTAGTAACGGGAGCGAGTACTGGTGTTGGTGAAGGCATTGCACAACTACTTTTTCAGCGTGGAGCAATGGTTTTTATTACAGGTCGGCATTTAGAAAAAGTCATAAAAACAGCGCATTCTATTGATGCAACAGGTAAAAAAGTCATTGCTTTACAGGCTGATATGACCTCACCTTCTCAAGTTGAAAAAATGATTGAGGCTGTTATGTCGCAAGCTGGGGCATTACATGGCTTGGTTAATAATGCAGGGGTCACGGGGCCTCATAATACGCCAATCGTGGATTATGATATTGAGGATTGGAAAACAGTAATTGATACCGATATTAATGGCGTATTTTATGGTTTGAAATATGGCATACCTGCAATATTAAAAAGTGGGGGAGGGAGTATTGTGAATCTTTCGTCTTCTAATGGTATTGTTGGGATAGCGGGGATTTCAGCGTATACCGCAGCAAAACATGCTGTGTTGGGTATTACACGTTCAGTAGCTCTTGAATTTGCAGATAAAGGCGTGAGGATTAATGCAATAGGCCCTGGTTATGTTGATACGCCAAGAATGCAAGTACTGCCAAATGAAGTGCGTGAGTGGATGGCAAATACACACCCAATGAAACGGATGGCAACGAGAGATGAAGTCGCTAAAACCGTTGCTTTTTTACTTTCAGATGAGAGTAGTTTCACAACAGGAGCATTCTATGCCATTGATGGTGGTTACACTGCACAATAGAAATAAAATAAATCAGGAAGAATAGAAAACAAAAAAAATCCCGAAGATTTCGCTTCAGGATCTTGAAATTCTGGTGGAGCTAAACGGGATCGAACCGTTGACCTCTTGCATGCCATGCAAGCGCTCTCCCAACTGAGCTATAACCCCAGATATTGTAGTGTTCTAAACGTATATTGGTGGAGCTAAGCGGGATCGAACCGCTGACCTCTTGCATGCCATGCAAGCGCTCTCCCAACTGAGCTATAGCCCCAACATACTGGAACGGGCTTGATAATAGGCAACAAGCACAATACTGTCAATCAGTTAATTTCATATTATTTGTTGATTGCTGAAAAAGAGTACAAAAAAAAGATACACGTCCTATTTTAGGAATGTATCTTTTTTAGGAAGCCAAATTAGCAAGCAAATTAGGCTTGGTTTTCTCTTTCAGTAATAAAGTCTAATGCTTTATTAATACGTGCAATACTACGAGTTTTACCAATAGCGTGAACAGTAACGTCTAAACCAGGAGATTGGCCTGCACCCGTTACAGCAACACGTAATGGCATACCGACTTTACCCATACCGATTTCTAATTCATCAGCGGTATCTTGAATGGCTTGGTGAACATTTTCAGCAGTCCAATCTGTAATTGCTGATAATTTATCACGAACCACTTCTAATGGTTGGCGAGCGACTGGGCGTAAATGTTTTTTTGCTGCTGTTTCTTCAAAGGTCTCGAAATCAACATAGAAGTAATGGCAACTTTCAGCCATTTCTTTTAACGTTTTACAGCGTTCACCTAATAATTTGATCAGTTCAACTAATGATGGACCATTGCTGGTATCAATATTTTGTTGTTTGATATGCCAATCTAAGTGAACGGCAACTTTTTCTGCTGGTAGTGTATTAATATAATGATGGTTTAACCAAAGTAATTTATCAGTGTTAAATGCACTGGCTGATTTACTGATAGCTTCTAAAGTAAAATGCTCAATCATTTCATCAATAGAAAAGATCTCTTGGTCACCATGAGACCAACCTAAACGTACTAAGTAGTTTAGCAGAGCCTCTGGTAAATAGCCGTCATCACGATATTGCATCACACTTACGGCATTATAGCGCTTGGATAGTTTTTTACCGTCATCACCTAAAATCATTGAGACGTGGGCATATTCAGGGACAGGTGCACCTAATGCTTTGAGAATATTGATTTGGCGAGGTGTATTGTTGATGTGATCTTCACCACGAATAACGTGAGTGATTTCCATATCCCAGTCATCGATAACAACACAAAAGTTATAAGTTGGAGACCCATCAGTACGACGAATAATAAGGTCATCCAGTTCTAGGTTGCTAAATTCAATTGGGCCACGGATTTTATCATCAAAAATTACAGAGCCTTCTTGTGGATTTAAGAAACGTACAACATGAGGTTCATCAGCACTGTGATTATGATTACCACCACGGCAACAGCCATCGTAACGAGGTTTTTCACCTTTTGCCATTTGATCTTCGCGTAATTGTTCTAAGCGTTCTTTAGAGCAATAACAACGGTACGCGGTACCCGCAGATAACATTTGATCGATAACTTGGTTATAGCGATCGAAGCGTTTAGTCTGATAATAAGGACCTTCATCCCAATTCAGATTTAACCAATTCATACCATCCATGATTGCATCAATGGCTGGCTGAGTAGAACGTTCTAAGTCGGTGTCTTCAATACGCAGTACAAACTCGCCCTTATTATGACGGCTATATAACCAGGAATAAAGTGCGGTACGCGCACCACCAACATGTAGATAGCCAGTAGGACTTGGTGCAAAACGGGTTTTTATTTTACTCATTGGGATTGCCTTAGTACGTCTTACTTATATAAATAAGTAATCGTGATTATCAAAAAAACAAAATGGTTGCCTTATTTTATCACTGGATGCTAATTCCTCAATGGCATTAAGCTTTTAACAGAGATAAAAATTTCAAATTGATGATTTTTTGTTTGACGAAGAACACACAGAAGATTAAATTGATTAATTGCTGTGTTACTTATGGTGCTAAAAAAAGCATCTTGACTAAAAATAAAACGAACAGTCATTTTCACGATAAAAATCTGATAAAAATCGTTGACTCATAGCGCAGTATCCCTATAATGCACCCCATCACGACGGGCGGTTAGCTCAGTTGGTAGAGCATCTCCCTTACAAGGAGGAGGTCGTTGGTTCGAGCCCAATACCGCCCACCATTATTATCGTTGTGGTACGTTGTATGATTTAATGTAATTGGGCGGTTAGCTCAGTTGGTAGAGCATCTCCCTTACAAGGAGGAGGTCGTTGGTTCGAGCCCAATACCGCCCACCAATTACATTAAAGCGTGGTAGTGAGAATTTAGTCATCATGAAGTGGGCGGTTAGCTCAGTTGGTAGAGCATCTCCCTTACAAGGAGGAGGTCGTTGGTTCGAGCCCAATACCGCCCACCACTTCATTCGGTTATTTCGCGCAATATCACATAATTAGGTATGGGTCGTTAGCTCAGTCGGTAGAGCAGTTGACTTTTAATCAATTGGTCGGGCGTTCGAATCGCCCACGACCCACCATGCCTAAGAATACAACATAAAGTAGTGAATATTGTGACGGGTCGTTAGCTCAGTCGGTAGAGCAGTTGACTTTTAATCAATTGGTCGGGCGTTCGAATCGCCCACGACCCACCATTCACAAAGCTACTTACAGATTGACGCAAAATTATTAAAGGGGTCGTTAGCTCAGTCGGTAGAGCAGTTGACTTTTAATCAATTGGTCGGGCGTTCGAATCGCCCACGACCCACCATTTAATAATCAAGCGGGCGGTTAGCTCAGTTGGTAGAGCATCTCCCTTACAAGGAGGAGGTCGTTGGTTCGAGCCCAATACCGCCCACCACTTTTCTCTTTTCCTCCATTATGCTTTCTTATTTATCTTTCGTCTTATTCTTTAAATAATTCATAGTAGTTGTTTTGCTTTTTTATTTATGAATAACCACAATATAAGTATATGATTGTTCTGAATTCATTTTTCAGTTTATTGCGTTGTATTTATTACAATAATTACTGGTATATGTGCTTTCTAAATCATCGTACTGGCTTCATTTCTTTTTATGTAGCTTCTAGCCAATAATCTTATTTCCCCCTTGGCTTCTCCCCTTATAAAACTAATTTAGTCTATTAAAGCATTAAACTGTCTATCTTAAAGAAGGCTAACACGTGATTCTTTATTACAACTTTTTACATTTTGTTATGCTTTATCAGGAAAATAGCGGATTCTCCCCCTAAAAAAACAGTCACTTTTATGTCTTATTGGTCATTCTACTTTAAAAAAGGAGGCTTAAATCTCTGGATATGATTTACGTATTGACCTAATAACATGCGAAAAACGATATAAATATCAAAAGAAAGATTTACTCCTTTTAGGCGTTTTTGTGGTTTTTTTCAGTTTATTTACAAAATTAAATAACGTTAAAACAGTATGTTGAATAGCATGGGGCACTTAATAAGATAAAACCCTCATAAAATTAGTATGTTAAAACATTTTTTATGATCATCATAAAAAGATCATTATTTATTTTTGATGAAAAAATGAAGAATTAAAGATAAAAAATGCATTTTATAGTTAATCTTTCTTAATCATTATTTGTTTTTTACTAACACAATGAAATTAAATGATTAAATATAATAATATTTTATATATTTTTATTCTTCTTTTAAGTAATGAGAAGATAAAGAGCCTAATCTAACTTGATGATTTTAATGCATTTATAGTTAAAGTTTGATGTTTGTCAAAATTTTCACCATAATGAACTATGGAGTAAATGATATGAAGCAAAAAGTACTTATTTAATCAGGAATTGATTTAACCTTAAGTGGTTAATTTCATTTTTTACTGAAAATGGAGAAAATTGTGCATTTGGCAGGAATATAAATCATATAAAAATATTAATGTTTATTTAGCCCTAAGAATAACTCTTATACTAGATAAGTATAACTACTTAGGATGTGAAAAAAGAATTTTTTGTATTTTTTAACAAAATTAGATCATACTAAAATTGATATTTAACAGACCATTCCTTTTTAAATTTAGTTTAAGTTGCAATAATAATTTCGATTAGGTGCTAAAAAAATGAATGTATTTGAGTGAAAAAGAAAGAATAATACGATATGGCGATAAAGTAACCCTAATTTATTATAATAAATACAATATAATTATAACTTTTTGATAAATAAAAAATTTTTTACAGTTATCCATTTTTTTTATTGCATGAATGGTTTTTTTAGTTTAAATGAAAATAAAAATGAGTTATTCATTAATAAAAATTCAAAGAAAATGGATAATTAAATATATTACCTGTTTATTCCAAAATAATACGTAATTATTATGTTTTAAATATATTTAGTCGAAGATCTAAGGGTTTATGCTTATATAAACTAATTAACAAATGTTTAAAAGGTGATCTTTATCTATATTTTATTGTAAATTTTGTAATTTATTGATTTTAAATTATAATTTTTATGCATTTATAAATTCATCAGATTTCATTGATATTGCTTAAGCTATTTCATAATAATATGAAAGTCATCTTCTTTATAAGGTTAATTTATTAATTTAAATAAATTAGACTGACATAACTTGATTTATTTTTACACAAAATAGATTATAGTACTTTAAATCAAAGATAATGTAGATGTTTATTCTAATTAGTGAGTAAAGTTTAAGAAAAAAAAAGTGCCATTTTATAAATAAAATATTTTAACTATATGAAAATAAAGAGTATATCTCAGTATCCTAGGTATTATTAACTAGCATGAGTAAAATGCTGAGTTTGTATTGTCGTTTTTCGACTAGTTGAAAGTGTTTAAATGCGTAGTATATTATTTACATATGATAAGTCATATTATGAATTGTGATATTTCTTATCTACTAAAATAATATTTTATTAAAACAAAAAGGTGTTCTCAATAATATATGGTTTTATATATTATAACGAGATAATACACCATTATAAAATTAGATATCAATCAAAGTGAAAAGCGAGAACATATTATGAGTAGCAAGTATCCAGTCGCTTATGCTGTTGGACAAAAAATTAAGTCATTAAGAAAATCTCAAGGTTACACTGTATTTCAGTTAGCAAAAGAGATTGATATTAGTGAACAACAATTATTTCGTTATGAGCGTGGTGTAAACCGTATTGATATTGATTGCTTAGTTAGAGTGCTTGAAGTACTAGGTGTTAATATTGGTAGTTTCTTTGAAGAAGTAACCGGTGGAATGGCTCAAGAAATTGAACGTAATGAACAACATATTCCATCTCATTTCGATAGTAAGGCTCTCTCTATTTTCTAAAAATATCTTTAAATTAAAAGATCGTCCATTTTAGAATAATTAAATAGAGTAGGATAATTCTTATATAAATGTATCTTTTTGATTAGCGAATAATAAGAATTTTCTTAATAATTAAGATGGAACCACTATAATTAAACTAATGCCCTTATTAGGGCATTTTTCATTTTTGAAGAATGAAAATTTTAATTGGCGAAAGAAAAAGAAAAATCATTTTGAAAAATAACTAAGGTTTATATAAAAAGAGAAATATATTTTCATATCTATTGTGATGTGTAAAACAACAGGCGATAGATACTTATTAAAATAAATCTCTCAGAAATCAGTTCTTATATTACTTGCTATAATTTTACTTTTTAATAACATTTATGAAGCAATTAGGGTTGTAAATTATGTATTTTATATCAATGAGATTAAAAAGAATAAATTTTAAAACGATAAAAATTGAAAAAGAGAATTTAGTCAAAAATAAGAGCTAGATCAAATTATAAGTATTGAGCATAAAGTGGCAATGTAGGGATAGTCACAAACACTATTCATGATGAAGGAATTCACTACCTCTTCACCTTCATGATGAAAAAACGGTGGTGTATCAAATTATATTCGAGTTGTTGATCTGTCTGAGGGATATTGAAGAATAGTTGGTAAAACTCACACCTAGCACGGTATCAGAAGAGATATTCCAATTAAAAGCAGTGCTCATGCGCTGACGGGGGTGCTATCTACCACATAACCTTAGCCTTAATTATGCATTAGATTAATGCGATAGCCGAACGTGTTGTTATCACCAATAACACTACCTAAACCAAGATGTCCTTTAAATTGGTTATCATTAACATAAGTTGTATTCAGTGAGGTTAAGTTTTTAAAGTTGGGCGTTGTTGTGTGAAACGAAGCTACCTACTAAGACTTGCTGGCCTATAAAGCGAATCTATTAAATATTTATAATAACGATACGCTCATATATTTTGATAAGAAAAGCGGTGATAGAAACAGTATTCATGCCATCCAAGTGAGAGTTAACAACATTACCTAGCATTCTACGGTCACGGCAATTTTTTTAGCGTTTTGACAGTGGCTCTGCTTGTAGATATTGCTAATATTTGTGCCATGATACGAGCTATTGTCGAAATAATAACTATCTTCACGATAGACTCCAAAAATGTATTTTTTAATTATTTAAATCCATCGGTATGAAAAATTCACATAACGATATAGAGCTGACTATACACCGAATAACATACAAATAAAATGATATATTTGTTTGCTAATAATTAGATTATAAAAATATTTCTATACTAACATTAAAAAATGCCCGTTTGGGCGGGCATTTTAGATAGAGATACATTCTGTATTGAGTGCTAAGAAAATTTAATGTTCTACTTTTTCGTTTGCTGAACGATGATTATCATGTTTTTGGTGACGATGATGACCATCAACCATACTACGGAATGTTTGTGTAAAGGTGTCACCCAATGTACATAAATAGAAGTGTGCACAAATAAACATTAATGCCACAATACCTAATACTAAGTGTGCTTTTAACATCCAGTAGCCATAACCAAGCACTTCTGGATATAAACAGAGTAATCCTGTTACTAATAACAGTGGTACTAGCCCAAACATTACGCCTAAATAAGCAAGTTGCTGAAGTGGATTAAATTTATCAGTTTCTGTTGCTGCAAAAGGATGGGGTTCGCCTTTCATTATGCCATAGAGGTAAAAGCGAGCTTGTTTAATACAACGACCAATTAATCCACTAAACCTTACTTTGTAATGTACACCGTTACTGGTTGTTAAATTGATAAGAATAAAACCAATCCAGAATGCAATAAGTACAAAGCCACAAATTTTATGTAATAGCACCATTGAAGTGACATTTCCAATAGAGAAATGCCCTAAAAAACCACTTAGTAGTAATAAGATAAACAGCAAGGCATTACCCCAGTGCCAAAAACGGATTGCTTTAGAATATAAATAAACCCGCTCTTCTTCATAATGGCCAGTGTGTTTTGGTGCAAGGGCATAGCGCAACAAGCCATGAATAACCAAAACGGCTATCATGGCAACGATTAATAACCCGGCGGCCATTAACCATACAGGCCAATAATCTGGCGTATAATGGAGTTCTGCTCCCCAGATACTAGTCATGCTTTATCTCCCTGATGGATTTCTTTACGACGGAATAAACTTGGTTTTCCGACATTATCTAATTGGTATTGATAAACGGATTTTTGTTTGATCCATGCCTGAATTTCAGGTGAGTCAATGCGACCAAAAGCAAGCGCATCCGTTGGGCAGACTGATACACACGCAGGTAATTCGCCCTCAGTTAATCGGGTATCAGAGCAGAAGTTACATTTATCGGCGATATGCGTCATTGGGTTGATATAACGGACATGATAAGGACAAGCACCTACACAGTAATCACAGCCAATACACAGCTCTTTTTTCACCTGTACGATGCCATTCTCATCGATAAAAGAGGCGCCAGTAGGACAAACAGAAACACAAGGTGCATCTTCACAGTGCTGACATGAAACACGGAAAAATTGATAATGTGGATTTCCCGCCTCATCATTATGTGGGCCTTGAATTTGAACTTGAAGTCGGCTGAATCCTTCAGGAATATCATTGATGACTTTACATGCAACAGTACAGGCTTGACACCCAATGCAACGTTTTTCATCGTGTAGCATGACAAATTGTTTATTATTGTTCATCGTTATTTTTTTCCTTAAGCCCGACTAATTCTGACACCTGATGTATGTACATCAGTACCCGATACAGGACTAATTTCATGAGGTAATAAGTTGCCACAGTGAACACCTGTTGTAGTCGCTGCTGTTTTTGCGCCTGCTTTTGCACCCGACCCCATATAGACAAATACAGTGTCTGGGCGAATACCTTCAGTGATTAAAGCGCGTGCTTTTTCTTTACCTACACTGTTTTCTAGAATGATTTCATCGCCATGTTTAATACCGTGATTTTTTGCTGTTTCAGGATGAAGCCAAACAGGGTTTTCCCACATTAATTCAGCTAATAACGGCACATATTGTGTTGCACCATTAGTGTGGACGGCGACTTTACCTTGGATAAAATAAAGTTCATCTTTTTCTTTTAATGGGAAGTTGTGGAAGCGTGGGATACCGTAGTTTTCTAAACGGCTTTCTAATTCTTCAGAGTAGATTTCAATTAAGCCGCTTGGTGATTTAAATGAGAGGGCTTTTTCCATGGTATTGTTGCTATCAACCTGTTTGATGGCATCAGGATATTGATCAACAAAGGCTTTTACATAAGACGGTTCGCGTAATAATAGTGGAACGCCATAAGAGATATAGCCTTTTTTATGCATCTCTTTATAAAGTTCTTCGCTACCATTAACTTGATAAAGCTGTCTTACACCCATGTTTTCCCAAGGGAAACAGGCTTCTAATCCTAATGCTTTACCTAATTCCATCCAAATTAACCAACTCGGTTTAGTATCACCAATAGGTTCGACAACTTGCTGGCGCAATGCATAAGCGGGATTTAAACCTGAAACATCAGCAACTTCTTCATCACGTTCTAAATAGGTACACTCAGGTAATAAATAATCGGCATAAGCGGCACTTTCGCTTAAATACACATCACAACTGACAATTAAGTCTAACTTTTGTGCTGCTTTTTCTAGATCAGGACGGCAACTGACTGTTTGGAATGGATTATGACGAGACATAATCCATGCTTTTGTCTGATACGGCACGCCTTCTAATGTTGAGTCGATAATCGATTGAACAATACCGCCACCTTTATTGATGTATTTAAATTGAGGTGCTGTTGCATCAATGCGTTTTGCGGTAATTTCAGGCATACCTTTAACACTTGGTTTTGCTAATTCAGGAGCAACCGCAATGCCTGCTAATTTATTGTATTTTGTCGCTGCTTTTTTCTGATACAGCCCCCCTTCACGTTCAATGTTGCCGAGTAACGCATTGAAGGTGAAGATCATCCTGCGCATATTAATTTCTTCTTTATTAAAGGTAGCGCGGTGACCAGGCATAATCAGTGCGTGAGGTGCTTTTGCTGCAATCTCACGAGCAATACGAACAATATCTTTAGCTGGAACATCAGAGTGTGCTTGAGCCCATTCCGGCGTTGTTTCTTGTAGAACGTCTTTTAATTGTGGGAAACCTACCGTAAATTTCTCAACAAACTCTTTATCGTAGAGATCTTCTTTGATGAGGATATGGCACATGGCCATAAGAACAGGCAAATCTCCTCCTGGACGAATAGCAAACCACTCATCCGCTTTACTTGAAACAACCGATAAGCGCGGATCAAAACTGACTAATTTTGCACCACGCTCTTGTGCTGTCATGAGTTCATGTGTTTCAGCAACTTCGATGCCTTCATAAAGGTTGTGACCGAAAGAGAGAATATATTTTGAATTTGCGAGATCCATCTTAAGATCGCCACCCATCATAACAGATGCAGCAATCGCTTTACCGGCAGGGCAAGTAGAGGCATGTGTAAAGGTGTTTGGTGAACCAAATGCAGCCGCTAAATGGAATAGGTGAGAGGAGAGTGAACCTGATTTAGATGAAAAGGAGATGCTCTCTGCGCCATAGTTTTGTTTTATGGCATTCATTTTTTCTGCTATTTCTTTATAAGCTTGTTCCCAGCTTATGACCTCCCATTCACCTGCACCTCTTGGGCCTTTATGTTTCATGGGCTTGACAATACGGTTTGGATCATTAACAAGGCTAACGCCACTTCCACCTCTGGCGCAAACTCGGCTACTTTGATGTTCTGCGTTTCGGTTTCCTTGGATAAATACAGTTTTATTGTTAACAACTTGAGCCTCTATCGGGCAACGATAGGAACACATCTCACATAGACTCGGTGTTAATGTTGACTGACCCTTAAGAGAATCTACAGGATTAAATGCAAGTGCACCAGGTGGTAAACTACTGACGGTACAACCTACACATCCTACCCCCATCCCCTTAATGAAAGAACGACGACTAATACTCATATAACCTCCAGTTTCTTCTTATAGCTAAATATTATATATGGACGATTAAATAAATATTTGAAGGTGCCTCCAGTTTATTAATTCATAAGTGATAAGTTAGTTGTAAATAATAAATAATAGAGAATAAGACGTTAATAAATGTCACAAAATAAATTAACTAAAATAGACAAAATTAAATGATAATTATTTTCTTCTATTAACTTATGTTATAAAGGTTATGAGGTTAAAGAGCAGATTTTAATGAATGCCATAGTTATATTTACTTCTTTTAAATTCACTCACTTACGTCATTAATCTGTTTTGTTAAAGTGTATTTAAAATATATGATTTATGACAACAAATAATTGACAAAAAAAACCATCGATATATAATTATCTATATATCGATGGTGGGTGTTATTGTAATTAATTTGTTATTTAAAAATAAAATTAAATAATATTTTTTAGCGATATTTAAATCCAGTTTTTTCTTAAAATATAATTTGTAAAAAATAGCTAACTTATTATTTTGATGATAAATACGAGTAAAAGAGAAAAATAAACAGATGATGTTTTATACGAAACATCATCATTGAAACGTAATCAAACTGATACGAAAAATGAGACAATCTATAAATTATTATTCATTATGTTTAAATATTAATTAATAAAGCTAATAGTTATGGGGTTGTGTGTGGATTGTCAAAAGGAGCTATTTTTTGTTTTATACATCTCAATAATATTAATGCCAAGTAAATGTGCGTAGGAAAAAGTTTAAAAGGAATGTTAAAAACAAAATGGCTTATTGAATACTGAGAGTCATTGTGTTTGCATGTTGTCAAAATATTTTTCTATCTTTCTTATATAAAAGAAAGGATTTAAAGCAACATAATGATTAAGACAAGACTCAGTAACAGGGGATAAACTCTCGCATGCCATTTATCGGGAAAATGAGATAAAAAGCGCTCAGAGATCTTCAAGCCTATCCATGTACTACAAATCAGAATAAAGACTGCTTTTAGCCAAATATAACCAATAAAACCAGATTCACTATTTAAAGGGGAAGTAAAGGAAAGTGCGACATAAGTGAAGGTTGCAGTGAGTGCTAAAGGTAAGGTTAATGTATTTGCCATGGCTGCAGATTGTGCCATTGGTGTCCCTCTACGACGTAACAGAGGAACAGTCATTACACTTCCGCCAACGCCTAAAAAAGCGGCAATAATACCAATGACAACACCATTAATCGTTTCTCTTGCTTTAGTCACCTTTTTTGTGTGGTGAGTTGGAGCCATAAAACCAGGACGAAAATAGCAATCTAAAATAGTGACAAAGAGATAGCCAATAAAGATCCATTTGATCCAAGAGCCTTCAATCGTTAATGCGAGAAGGGCACCTAAGATCCCCCCACAAGCAATCCCAATAAAAAGGATGAACATGCTATGCCAATTAAGCCTTCTTGCCTTATGGTGTTTAATGGTTGTTATTGTTGCAGAAAACAACATAATTAATGTCGAGGTGGCAACAGCTATTTTCATTGCATGCTCAGCAGGTAAGCTGTCTATTCCCCAGAGTGTTAGAATAAGCGTGTAGAGTAAAGGAACCGTGACAAAGCCACCGCCAAAGCCAAATAACCATGTTGTAATGCCTGAAATTAAACCAAACGAAATCAGCCAGAATGTCATTTCAAATCTCCTGTTGAGTCAGGAGATCAACAATATAGAATAAAATAATGGCTTGCCCACGAGATAATGACAAGTTTATATGAATTTAGGACAATTTTAATATTATGCGTAATATCGATATTAACAATGTGGATCATCTTCCCCGTGATATTTTGGCATTAGGATCTGATTATCCTTATGACACATTACTCGAAGCACATCATCATCGACGAGCCCAATTTTTATATGCCCCAAATGGTGTTATGAAAGTTAAAACTGAAGATGGCCAATGGATTGTATTACCTTACAGCGGTGTGTGGATCCCTGCTAAAAAAGTACATCAAGTGCTAATGTTGGGTAGCAGTACTTATAGTCTCTATATTGAGCCGAATAAAGTACCTCGTTATTCGGAATATTGTGAGGTTTTACACGTTTCTCCTTTGTTTCATCAGCTATTACTTTCAGCAAATCAACTTCCTTTGCTTTATGATTTAGGTGGGAGAGATAGCGCTTTATTAACGTTACTTTGTCATGAATTAACTCAGGCCAAATCATTACCTTATTTTACACCTTTACCTCAACATGCTTTATTGGATTTACTATGTACTGAATTTATGTCACAGCCCAATATTCGTACCACACCAGAGATGTGGGCTGAGAAATTAAATAAGAGCTTGCGTACTTTTACGCGACTCTTTCATAAAGAAACGGGTCTCTCTTTTCGCGAGTGGCGTCAAAAAGCGTGTTTAATGTATGCACTAACAGCATTAAAGAAAGGTCATTCAGTCACCGAAATTGCTTTAGAATTAGGGTATGAGAATCCGAGTGCCTTTAGTGCAATGTTTAATAAAGAGATGGGATACTCACCGAAATTATTTTTAAAGCAATTGAAAGCATTTTAGTAAAACAGTTATATATAAGAATAAACACAATCATTGATGATGGTATTTATTATTCCCTTTTTAAGGGAAATTTCACTGTTCAAAAAAGAAACAAAAAAATTCCTTCCAATATCAGTGCGTTAAAACTTGATTAATAGAGAGTGAGGGAGGTAAAATAAGGTTCATCCATAAGTCATACATCACTTCATTACGTATGTTCCCTTAGTTAAATGGATATAACAAGCCCCTCCTAAGGGCTAGTTACAGGTTCGATCCCTGTAGGGAACGCCATCTATTGTTTAGCCTTAGATGTCGAATATATTCCTAGAGTAGCCGTTTTGTATTCACTCTATTATCGCCATAGTTTCGCTTCTTCGTTTAATAACAATTTTTTCGTACTCTAATGCTAAGAGCAATTAGTGATAAAAGAATATCAGTAAACGAGTATCAAGCATTTCAATACTAGCCCTATAATATTGGGCTAATATTGTAAATTAGCTCAATGGGATAATCCTAAAAACTGAATTATCTTATAAGATCAACGCCTAATAAAAGTACCACTTGTGACGTATTGACAGTATTATGTGTAGAGTTTATGAATATGCGAACTATGATGCTGCTCATCATAAGATAATTAGCGGAGAACATTATGAAGTATCGCCTGTGCGGTGTTGCTCTTTCAGTCGCCTTACTTTCAGGATGTGCAAGTACCCCTAATAATGGGGAGGCGCGCTCTGACCCATTGGAAGGGTTTAACCGCCAGATGTTTGATTTTAACTACTATGTTTTAGACCCATATATCTTACGTCCAGTTGCGGTTGTTTGGCGTGATTATGTGCCCCCTCCAGCAAGAAATGGCTTATCTAATTTTCTTGGTAATCTAGAAGAGCCTGCAAGTATGCTAAATAGTGTATTGCGTGGTGATTTTGAAAAGGGAGCAAAACATTTTGGTCGTTTTTGGATCAATACAGTCTTTGGTATGGGTGGCTTAATTGATGTCGCTGGTATGTCCAAAGAAACAATGGAAAAAGAAGTGCCAATGCGATTTGGTAGTACGTTAGGGCATTATGGTGTGGGTTATGGTCCTTATGTGGTTGTCCCTGGCTATGGTAGCTTTACTGTCCGTGAAGAGGGTGGTGACTGGGCTGACTTAACATATCCCATGTTGAGTTATTTAACGTTTTGGATGTCAGCGGGTAAATGGGCATTAGAAGGCATTGAAACACGTGCACAGTTGCTCGATTCCGATGCTATTTTGCAAAACTCCTCTGATCCTTATTTAATGATGCGTGAAGCTTATTTCCAAAGTAATGACTTCAAAGCGGGTACGGTAAAAGAGAATCCTAACGCGAAAGCGATTGAAGATGATTTAGATTCCATTGACTAATCTTTGTGGTTAGTTTTAGGTATTAATAAAAAAATGGTCTTGAAAAAGACCATTTTTTGTATAAAAAGCAATATAGAGCAAGAGTTAGAAACGGTAGTTAAAGTTCATACCGTATAACCATGCTTTACCAGATGACTCGAATTCATAAGCCGGTAATGGTAAATCTTCAGATAATTTCTCTTTGATTGTGACTTTTTTACCATGCATATACGCTAAGCCAACATCCACAGACATATCTTTGTTAAATGCGTAGGTTGCACCTGCACTTAACCAGAAACGGTCTTGGTCAGGAATGGAGATAGAACGTTTATCAGCAGGAACTGGGCTATCATCAAAGGCAATACCTGTACGGAATGTCCAGTTATCATCGTGATAATAGGTTGTACCTAACGCAACACGCCATGCGTCACGGAAGCCTTCTTCTTTCTTGAATAGTTGCTGACCATCACTCTTACGTGTGGCTCTTAACTCTTCAAATGCGCTCCAGCTTGTATAAGCGAAGTTATAGTGAACCGCCCATTTTGGTGCAACGCGGTGATAAGCGGCAAATTCCCAAATTTCAGGTAAGTTAAGGTCAAGTTTACCTTTAATGGTTTCGCCGTTAGTACCTACAATTCCCATTCCTTCGAGTTGTGGAATTGAACGTAAGTCACTTTGGTATTCACCGTCTTTAAATTTAACTTTAACTTTTGAACGGTAAGTAAAGCTTACGCGATTACCTTCGTCAAATTCATATAATAAACCCGCGTTCCAGCCAAAGCCCCATGCATCACCTTTCAATTGAGCAAAGCGATCACTTGGCGATAAGCTTGATATATAACCACCTAATGGAGGTGGTAATTTATTTCCTAAAACTTTACCCGCTTCACCAACATGGCGTGTAATTTCTGCATCAGCATAAAGGGCATTTAAGCCTAAACCAACACTGAATTGATTATTAACACGGTAACCTGCACTTAGATTTAAGTTCATGGTTTTCAGATCGGTTTTGCCACCGATAAGACCAGCAGGATAATCATTCGGAAAATCTGTTGCTAAACCGAAGTTTGTTGTTCCTGATGCGCCAATGGCCCACTTATCATTAATTGGAGCAACAAAGTGGATATTGGGTACTAATGCACTTGGGGCGATATCTTTTGCAGTAGTGTCAGTACCAGTAAGAGGTGATCTACCTTTAATATCGACGCTCGGGTTAATATGGATAGCACCAACAGAGAATTCAGGGCGATCAAACATCGTGAGTGCAGCTGGGTTACGGCTACCTACGCTTGCGTCATCGGCGATAACGCCTTCCCCTGAAAATGCACGCCCTAGTGCTGAAGTAGAATATTCATTTAACTGAAAACCGGCAGCGCCTGCTTGAGAGGAGATAACACCTACCAAGGCAGCTAGTGCTGTGCGAGTAAACAGGTTTTTACGGTTCATGACCTAAACCCTCATAATTTTTTTAAGTTAGTAACTTCTGATTAGAAGCGCTGGATTTTAGGTGCGGTTGTCGTTATGACAAATCAGACCAGTTGTCTAAGTATAAAGTTGATTACCCCAAATGTTGCAAGTGTGTTTTGCAAATATTGCCAAATTGATTTAATAAATGGGATTTAGTTAACATTATTTTTACAAAATATCCCAATAAAGATAATTTTGATTGTTAAATAAACAGAATAATCAATTATTTTTGTAAATTTGTAGGATAATTTGAGCTAAAGCAGTTTATTTTATTTTTTTGCGATTATGATAGATAATTAACATTTCTTTCGTTGGGAGACTAAAATGGCAGACGCAATTAATCGCTGTAGTGCAGAAGAAACCGCTGCTTGCTGTTGTGTAGATGTGGGTACTATTATTGACAATAAAAATTGCACTGCGTCATATCAGCATGTCTTCGCTGATAAAGTACAAGCGCAAGCAATGTTGGATCAACTCAGTGCAAAAGCACAATCTATCGCTTCAGAGCCTTGTAAAATCAATCAACAATTTGCTGATGTTGATGGTGGTGTTCAACTTACCGTTGATTTTACATTTTCGTGTGAAGCAGAAAATCTGATCTTCCAGTTAGGATTACGTTAATCTGCTGAAAACAAATAGATTTAAGGCTGTTGAATGTCAACAGCCTTTTTTATGACTCGCCATTGTATTTTTTATCCTTTCTATCTTTATTGTTGGGTTCAGACATTCTATCGAAATAATGCGCGCTAACTCCCACTTCTCATAAAATGATGTTTCTGATAGGTGAAATTTTTGTTAACACTATTGTCAGGTCAGACCTCTTTGGTGTTAGGAACTCATTTTGTCAGGAGCCGTTATGAAGTCATCAACGAACAGTGCTATGAAAGATCGCATCGCCATTGTCAGCGGGCTACGTTTACCTTTTGCTAAACAAGCGACTGCGTATCGAGGAATACCTGCGGTTGAATTAGGGCGTTCAGTGGTTCAAGAATTAGTGACTCGCAATGAAATTCCTCCTGAAATTATTGATCAACTTGTTTTTGGGCAAGTGGTACAAATGCCAGAAGCACCGAATATAGCTAGAGAAATTGTACTTGGTGCTGGCTTAAGTGTAAAAACAGATGCTTACAGTGTTACAAGAGCGTGCGCAACGAGCTTTCAAGCGATTGCCAATGTCGCTGAGAGCATGATGGCAGGGCATGTCTCTGTCGGTATTGCGGGTGGCGCAGATTCATCATCTGTTTTGCCTATTGGTGTTAGTAAAAAATTAGCGGATGTATTGTTAAGTCTTAATAAAGCAAAATCATTGGGTCAGCGCTTAAGTTATTTAAGCCAATTGCGGTTTCGAGATCTTCTCCCTGTCGCCCCTGCCGTTGCTGAATATTCAACAGGCTTACGTATGGGAGATACCGCTGAGCAAATGGCAAAAACTTATCATATTTCCAGAGTCGCTCAAGATGAGTTAGCACATCGTTCTCATCAATTAGCAACTAAAGCATGGGAAATGGGAAAATTAGATGATGAAGTGATGACCGCTTTTTTCCCACCTTACAAAGAAGGTTTCCATCAAGATAACAATATTCGTAAAAATTCAGTTCTTGATTCTTACGCTAAGTTAAAACCTGCTTTTGATCGTCGCCATGGTAGCGTTACTGCCGCAAACAGTACACCATTAACAGATGGTGCAGCTGCAGTATTAATGATGAAAGAGTCCATTGCAAAAAGCTTAGGTTATCAGCCTCTTGGTTATCTACGTAGTTATGCGTTTACAGCAACAGATGTTTGGAAAGATATGTTATTAGGACCTTCATATGCCACGCCACTTGCGCTTTCTCGCGCAGGACTTTCTTTGAGTGATCTTACGTTAATTGATATGCATGAAGCTTTCGCCGCACAAACATTAAGTAATTTGACACTGTTTGCTAGCGAGCAGTTTGCTAAAGAGCAATTAGGATTATCCAAAGCAATTGGAGAAGTGGATATGGATAAATTTAATGTGCTAGGTGGCTCTATTGCTTATGGACATCCATTTGCCGCGACAGGTGCAAGAATGGTGACACAGACGTTACATGAGCTTAAACGCCGAGGTGGTGGGTTTGGGTTAACGACTGCGTGTGCAGCGGGTGGATTAGGTGTGGCAATGATTTTGGAGGTGGAATAATGGAACAACAAACAACACTAGAAAACACTTCCGTTTTCCAATTTTCAGTTCGTAACGATAAAGTCGGCGTGATAACCATTGATGTTATCGGTGAAAAAGTAAATACCTTAAAAGCTGAATTTGTGCAGCAATTCCAAGATGTTTTGAAACAAGCGCAACAACATTCGGGTGTAAAAGGGTTAATTATCACATCAGGTAAAGCAGATAGTTTTATTGCGGGTGCTGATATCTCGATGATTGCGGATTGCAAAACGAAAGAAGAAGCAAGTGCACTCGCAAAAGCAGGGCAAGATCTTTTTACCCAACTCGAAAATTATCCGTTACCTGTTGTTGCTGCTATCAATGGCGCCTGTCTTGGTGGGGGACTTGAATTAGCATTGGCCTGCCATGGACGAATTTGTTCTGATAATAACAAAACACGTTTAGGGCTTCCTGAAGTACAACTTGGATTATTGCCCGGTTCTGGTGGTACTCAGCGTTTACCTCGCCTTATTGGGGTAACATCGGCGTTAGATTTAATATTAACAGGAAGGCAAATCAATGCTAAACGTGCGTTGAAATTAGGTCTGGTTAATGATGTTGTTTCACAAGATATTTTATTAGATGTTGCTGCTAAATGGATTTTGTCGGGTAAAAAAGAACAGAAAAAACATTCAATAATGGATCGTTTCTGGGCAAATACGACATTAGGAAGAAATATACTGTTTGGGCAAGCTAAAAAGCGCGCATTAGCTAAGACAAAAGGACATTACCCCGCTGTTGAACGTATTCTACATGTAATAGAACGTGGCCTTGAAAAAGATATTCAAACAGGATTTAAAGAAGAAGCGAATGCTTTTGGTGAGCTAGCGATGACACCCGTTTCATCATCGTTAAGACACCTCTTTTTTGCTTCTACAGCACTTAAAAATGAAACGGGATCATCTGAAAAACCAGATAGTTTACATCATATCGGTATTTTAGGTGGGGGGTTAATGGGAGGGGGGATCGCTTTTGTTACTGCTACAAAAGGGCATTTACCCGTAAGAATTAAAGATATTAGCGATAAAGGAATTGCTCAAGCTTTAAATTATAGTTGGAAAGCGCTTTCTACCAAGGTTAATAAAAAGAGATTGCCGGCACGTGAACGTCAACGCCAAATGAGCTTACTTTCTGGTTCATTGGATTACAGCGGTTTCCATCAATCTAATATTATTGTTGAAGCAGTTTTTGAAGATCTTGCTTTAAAACAGAAAATGGTGGCAGATATTGAAGATTTAGGTAAAGGCAAAATTATTTTTGCGTCTAACACCTCTTCATTACCTATTCACAAGATCGCAGAAACAGCGAAATACCCAGAGAAAGTGATCGGGCTTCATTATTTTAGCCCTGTAGAAAAAATGCCATTAGTTGAAGTTATTCCTCATGAAAATACTAATGAAAAAACTATTGCAACAACGGTGGCTTTTGCTAAAAAGCAAGGTAAAGTTGCAATAGTTGTTGGTGATAAACCTGGCTTTTATGTGAATCGTATTCTTGCTCCTTATATCAGTGAAGCATTGACATGCTTAGTACAAGGTGAACCGATTGAAAATATTGATAAAGCTCTTGTCCAGTTTGGTTTCCCTGTAGGGCCGATTCAGTTATTAGATGAAGTAGGTATTGATATTGGTACAAAAATAACACCAATATTAGTGAACGCATTTGGTGAAAGATTTGCTTCTCCACCTGCTGTTGATGCCATTATTGCTGATAATAGAAAAGGGCGTAAAAATGGCAGAGGTTTTTATCTGTATACAAAACAGGTACTGCCTTTTTCATTTGGAAAAAATAAAAAACAGCCCGATCCCGCTATTTATTGTCTTTTACAAATTAAACCCAAAAGCCAATTATCTCCCTCTGAAATCACAGAGCGTTGTTTATTATTGATGCTTAATGAAGCTGTTCGTTGTTTAGATGAAAAAATTATAAAACAACCGCGCGATGGTGATATCGGCGCTGTTTTTGGTATTGGTTTTCCGCCTTTTTTTGGTGGCCCCTTCCGTTATATGGATAGCATGGGAACAACAAAAATAACAGAAAAGCTTAATCAACTGGCTGATAAATATGGTGAAAAATATCTCCCTTGTGAACGTTTAGTTGAAATGGCTAAACGAAATGAACGTTTTTATGACTAATGAAACTGCTTTACCATTGCTTTTCCCTTTTGTGGTACTTGTTTTGATTGAGGCGCTTAGGCGCCTTTTTTCTTATACTTTTTGCGTCAGATTAATAATTGATGAATTTTTAATGGAAAAAAAGGTCGAAACTGTTAATGATAGCCGGATACGGCAATAGAGTTATTTGAAAAAAAATTTAAAAATGAAGTTTTTTTAAATAAAATCCTGAAAAACAATGTGAATTTTGTAAACTAATGGCATGATTTTAAATAGGTTATTTATGCTATTACAATTAGGGTATTGAATATTTTATATAAGAATATATTAATTTAAATTTGATTAGATTAAGTATCTTAAAGACGTTAATGCCAATGATTACAAAAAATAAAATAGGTTTAATAATTTACTATGCAAATTTTTATTATGCGCCACGGAGAAGCAGCTCTTGATGCTGCAAGCGACGCACTAAGACCGCTGACTGAGCGTGGAAGAAGTGAATCAATAAAAATGGCTGAATGGATGACAACGCAAGGACATGCTATCGATTATGTTTTAGTCAGTCCTTATTTACGAGCCCAACAAACATTAGAGGCTGTAAAAATAGGTTTAGCATTACCGAGTAAGATAGAAACAGATGAAGGGCTCATTCCTGGTGGTAATCCTTCGCATATTGCACATTACTTACGTGCTTTAGGGGATACGGGATATCAAAATATTCTGGTTATTTCCCATTTACCTTTAGTTGGCTATGTTGTGGCAGAACTTTGCCCTGCGGTGTGTCCCCCAATGTTTTCAACATCAACGATAGCTTGTGTTGATTTTGATTTATCGAAAGGTACGGGAGAATTGTTATGGCAAGTCCCACCTTCAACTTTAAAATAAACTAGCCCAATATGATAATTAACGCCTTATTTCACCTGTTTGGTGATTTAAGGGGTAGTGCTTGAGCCGACTGATACTTCAACGACGGATAATATCATCATTTTCGACTAATACTAATAACGCAGCATCACCCCCCCACTCTTTAGGGGCTTGATGGAACGCAATGACATCAGGGTGCTGTGCTAACCAAAGTGGTGTTTGTTGTTTTAAAATGTGTTTACCGTGTCCATGCATAATACAAGCACAATAAACGTGCTCCCTCCTACAGGCTGCAATCAAAGCGCCAATTTCTTGTTTTGCAATTAATTGTGTTAGTCCGTGTAAGTCTAGAAAAAATTCAGGGGTATAATCGCCACGACGTAGTTTTTTCAATTCATAAGCATTTGCGCCGTCTCTTAAGTAGCGCATCGGGCCTTCTGTCGCTAAATTAGGTTGAAATTCATCTGAAAAATAATATGAAGCATCAGCTTGCTCTTGTTGCAGGCGTTCAACGGCGTAGTGTGTCACTTTTTTACGTTTTGGCGAGTGAAGTATTTTATCTTGAGGTAATTTCTTGGTGCCTTTTATCATTTCCTGAAATAACTCAATTTCAGAAGGTGGCAGTAAAAATTTCTTATTCATTTTTTATGATTCTTCATAGTGTTACTGTTTTATAAAGCAATAGTACATGAAATAGTGTCAGAGATAAAAAATATAGGTTATAAATTTGGCATAAAAAAAGGCAGGGATTTACCCTGCCGAAATAGTCACATAGCTAGCAAATACAAGGTGATTAACAAGTTGCTTTGTTTAGAATATCTGGGAGCATAAAACTTTTTTATCTCTTAAGATGGAGATAAAAATACGGTAAAAAGAGATTAAAAAAGAGTCTTTAAATTATGTATTTGTTTTCAAGTGACATCATATTGAATAAAAACTTCTTAAGGCGCATTTGGGTACACAGTCAATGATTTCATGTTTTAAGTATGGTTCAATTCTGTTTTTTTGCTAATAAAGGTTAAATTAAAAGTATAAAATATCATTTTTTAATAATAGGTATATCGTATGTTTTGCTTTTTGTTCTATGACTGAAGTTTAAAACCATTGTAGGTGTGTTTGTATAGAGTGCGGTAATAATGTTGTTATGTTTTTTTACGCTTCCCCGCTGATTTATCACCATCTTCATGGCAAACTACAGACTTTCTATTTCTTCAGAGGACAACCATTTTGGATATAACACTAAAAGAGGAAGCAGTTGCTGATTTAAGCACTATCCTAGATATGCTACGTTGGGCTATGAGTCAGTTTAATTCATCTGACATTTATTATGGTCATGGCACAGATAACGCATGGGATGAAGCATTACAGCTTGTATTACCAACTATTGCACTTCCTTTAGATATTCCAGATGCGCTGTTATCAAGCAAATTAACAACCTCTGAGAAAATGGAAATCATTACACTGATTGAAAGTCGAATTGAGGAAAAGATCCCGGTTCCCTATTTAACTCATCGTGCTTGGTTCTGCGGTCATGAATTTTATGTTGATGAACGAGTGCTTATTCCTCGTTCCCCAATTGGTGAATTAATCAATAACCATTTTGATGGTTTAATTCAGCAAGAGCCAACACGTATTCTTGATTTATGTACTGGAAGTGGTTGTATCGCTATTGCATGTGCTCATGAATTTGAAGATGCGGAAGTGGATGCGGTTGATATTTCTGTAGATGCGCTGGAAGTGGCAGAATTTAATATTGAAAACCACGGCTTAGCTCATCGTGTTTACCCAATGCAATCTGATTTATTTAACGCTATTGTTCCAACGCCTTACGATATCATTGTGACAAATCCGCCTTATGTTGATGTTGAAGATATGGACGATTTACCAGATGAATACCAAGTTGAACCAGAATTAGCGTTGGCATCAGGTATTGATGGCCTTGATATTACACGTCAAATTTTACTAAAAGCCCCTGAATATTTAAGTGAAAAAGGTATTCTTGTGTGTGAAGTGGGCAATAGCATGGTTCATCTTGTCGAACAATTCCCAGAAGTGCCGTTTACATGGCTTGAATTTGACAATGGTGGGATTGGAGTCTTTATGTTGACTCGAGAACAGCTTGTTGAACATTCACACTGTTTTTCTAGTGATAATCGTTGATGTAACAGCAATGAGACGGTAGATTGTTATTCATTACAAATAACATATTGATAACATCACACAGTAAAAAAATAGGAATAAAGGGATGGCAGGAAACAGTATCGGACAATTATTCAGAGTGACGACTTTCGGTGAGTCTCATGGTGTTGCATTAGGTTGCATTGTTGATGGTGTACCTCCTGGATTGTCTTTAACAGAAGCTGATTTACAAGTTGATTTAGATAGACGTAGGCCTGGAACTTCACGTTATACCACGCAACGTCGTGAGCCTGATCAAGTGCGTATTTTATCGGGTGTATTTAATGGCGTGACAACGGGTACAAGTATCGGCTTGTTGATTGAAAATACCGACCAACGTTCTCAAGATTACAGTGAAATTAAAGATGTTTTCCGCCCAGGGCATGCTGATTATACCTATGAACAAAAATATGGTTTGCGTGATTATCGTGGTGGTGGACGTTCTTCGGCTCGTGAAACGGCAATGCGTGTCGCCGCAGGTGCGATTGCTAAAAAATATCTAAAAGAGAAATTAGGCATCGAAGTTCGAGGATATCTTTCTCAGCTAGGACCTATTACATGTGATCTTGTTGATTGGTCTATTGTTGAAAGCAATCCATTTTTCTGTCCTGATCCTTCACGTTTAGATGCGCTTGATGAATACATGCGTGCACTTAAAAAAGAAGGTAATTCTATTGGTGCAAAAGTCACTGTGGTTGCACAGGGTGTACCTGCTGGATTTGGTGAACCTGTCTTTGATCGATTAGATGCTGATTTAGCGCATGCTTTGATGAGTATCAATGCTGTCAAAGGTATAGAAATTGGTGATGGATTTGGTGTTGTAACATTAAAAGGTACAGAAAACCGAGATGAAATCACTAAAAAGGGATTTACCAGTAATCATGCGGGGGGAATTTTAGGTGGCATTAGCAGTGGTCAGCCTATTGTTGCGCATATCGCATTAAAACCGACCTCCAGTATTACTGTTGCAGGTAAAACGATTAATCGTGATGGTGAAGAAGTTGATATGATAACCAAAGGTCGTCA
Organism: Proteus sp. G2626; assembly: GCF_009915985.1. Taxonomy (NCBI): domain Bacteria; kingdom Pseudomonadati; phylum Pseudomonadota; class Gammaproteobacteria; order Enterobacterales; family Morganellaceae; genus Proteus; species Proteus sp. G2626. The sequence goes on from NZ_JAABNH010000026.1 coordinate 120,759, forward strand.
TGATCCTTGTGTCGGTATCCGAGCCATTCCTATCGCAGAAGCGATGATGGCAATTGTATTACTCGATCATGCATTGCGTCAGCGTGGTCAATGTGGTGATGTTGTACCACCCTTAATGCAATGGTAATCATTCTACATCAATAACGTGGTTGATAAGCTGTAGTAAGTTTGATGTTAGCTTTAAAGGTGTGAGCGCCTAATTTTATTATGCTCAGATCGTGTTGCTGTTACTCTCTTCAAAATAAATAAACGAAAGAAACAGCAATACGTCCTTTCATTTCTGATAACTCGGATAGATAAATGGATTGGCTCTTTTCAGATGGCATCTACCTTCTTCTCTTCTTTGTTGCTTTAATCGCGGGTTTTATTGATTCCATAGCAGGTGGAGGCGGATTAATTACTATTCCTGCTTTACTTTCAGTTGGTATTTCTCCAGTACAAGCGCTTGCAACTAATAAACTGCAATCTGTTGGTGGCTCATTTTCAGCAACACTCTATTTTATACGCCGTCGGGTTATTGATTTAAAATCACAACGATTTGCGATTTTTATGACATTTATTGGTGCAGTTTCTGGTGCCATGTTGGTGCAATTTATTAATCCTGACATCCTTAAACAAGCACTTCCCATTCTCACTATTGCTATTGGTCTCTATTTTCTTCTTACTCCGTCAATTGGTGCTCAAGATAGTAAGCAACGTATTGGTTACTATACATTCGGTGCAATATTAGGCGGAGGTGTGGGTTTTTATGATGGCATTTTTGGTCCGGGCACAGGCTCTTTCTTCGCTTTAGGTTATGTTATGTTACTTGGGTATAACCTATCAAAAGCGACAGCTCACGCTAAATTACTCGACTTCACTTCTAATTTTGGATCACTACTATTTTTTATTATTGGTGGACAAGTTATTTGGACTATTGGTTTAGTGATGCTTTGTGGGCAATTTATTGGTGCTCGCTTAGGTGCAAGTCTCGTTTTAACGAAAGGGCAAAAATTAATAAGACCTATGTTGGTCATTATCTCCTTTTTGATGAGTATCAAACTCATTAATGACAATCATGGCGATACTATTGCACTTTGGTTCTCTGCACTTTTTAATTAGGAATAGATGGTTTTTTAAATGTCAGCACATCATTATCAACAGTTAATTGATATCTTTAATCAATGTTTTAGCGAAAGTTTTCAAACCCGTTTAGTCAAAGGGGATGATGAGCCGATTTATTTACCTGCAAATGAAGAAATACCTTATCACCAAATTATTTTTGCTCATGGCTTTTATGCAAGTGCATTACATGAAATTTCACATTGGTGTATTGCGGGTGAAGCTCGCCGTCAACAAGTTGATTATGGTTACTGGTATTGCCCCGATGGACGGGACGAAACGACACAAGGGCAGTTTGAGAAAGTCGAAATTAAACCTCAAGCGCTAGATTGGTTATTTTGCCAAGCTGCTGGTTATCCTTTCAATGTCAGTTGTGACAATTTAGAAGGTAACTTTGAGCCCGACCGCTATGCGTTTAGAAATAAGGTCAGAGAACAAGTTCTTGCTTATTTACGTGATAAAAACACGCCACTTCGTGCTCAGCTATTTATTAATGCGTTACATTTGTTTTACAATACCCCAGAGCTAACGGAAGAGATGTTTCCTTATCAGGAAAACCCTTTAGTTAATTAAGGATTGCGAGAATAACTATCGCCTATCCACTGTGAAGGTTTTACCCGATAGGGTGGAGTCTGATGTAGTAAGGTTGCTGTATCACACGTTTTTATGTATTGATAATGCAGTGCTGATGGCGAGTACAGCAACATTATATATTGAGGATAAATAATGCTTTCTGAGTATGAAACGTACTTGTTAGATAGAATTGATAGCCGTGTTGAACATGCCACTGACGATGAATTATTTGCAGGTGGATATTTGCAAGGTCATATTACACTGGCTATTGCTGAGCTTGAGCAAGAAAACAACACACAATTAGAAGCACTAAGAACACGTGTGGAAGAGAGCATTCAAAAGGCAATAAAAGCAGGCGAGCTGTCACCACCAGATCAAGCATTAGTATTATCGACGTGGCATGATTTAGTTAACTCAATTAATTAAATTGCATATGCCTATCTAAGAGAACAACCGGTACTAATCGGTTGTTTTTTCTTTTTTAATATTTCATTAAAATAATGACTCTTAAGTTATATTTAGGATATTTGATGTTGAAAAAGGTGAGTTTTTAGACAAAGATTAATCCTCACTATTTATCAATTGTTTTTATTTGATTTTTCAAAGTCGATGTATCTCTCATTGATTAAGCATAATAGTGCTATCTTTTGTAATACCTTGCCATTTCTGTAAAATTACTTTTAAATGTTTTTTAGGAATGTTTCTCGGGATGCAAATGATTTGCATAGAATATTTATGATAAGGATAACGATACGATGAAAAATTTCTTTAAAATAGGCCTATTCACGAGTGCCGTTTTATTTTTATCTGCTTGTGATCAACTTGATTTAGATAATAAAAAAAATAAATTTTATTACAGTAACCCAAGCGAAAAAATGATCAGCTTTAGTGTTGATGGTAAAGAATATCAGGTTGAACCAGGTAAAAATGGTTACATAACGCTATCACCTGGTGAGCATAATTTAAAAGACAGTGCCGGAAATGATGCCAAATTTATGGTTTATGACAATAATAATGGTGGCATATTAAATCCTGATAATTTTATGTATTACACCCTTTCTGAAGTGTATGCCGTAAAGGGAAAAACAGATCAATTTAAACCTGTTGATTACCCTGTGATTATCAATGGCTACGAATTTGAACTTCCCGTACGTAGCACTAATGCCACGTTAATTGATGGTAATAACTTTCAGTGCACTTATGCTTTAGGCGAGCCATTTCCTAATGAAATTCGTACTCGCAACAAAAATAATGATGGTGGCATAAAAAATAAATGCTTTGATAAACCTGAATTTATTAAATATATTTCAGCAGAATACAATAAAGATTTAGAACCATTTACACAAGAAGATGAATATAACGATTCTGTTAATCTTAATTTAGACTATATGTTACCGACAGCAGAATTTACTGATCCTGATATTCAAGCTGAAGCAGAAGAACTTGTATCACTATTAAATCAAATTCAAAAAAGTGAAGATCCAAAGATCCATAATATATTAAAAGATAAGCTTTATAAGGCGACACTTGCTGTTTCACGTGCGAATAGTAACCGAGCTGTGAAAGATTCAGTGGAAGACAATAAATACTATAATCGTTTTATTGAAGAGAGTAGAAAGTTTCAATCTTATGGTATTTTACCGAAAGATTAAAATAGCCGAAAAAGAAGTTATCAATTTAATGTTAATGTAAGCCATCCAATAGGATGGCTTTTTAATAAGTTTAACTATCAAAGTATTAAAGTACAGAACTGGAAATAGATATGACAATCACACAAAATAAAATAAAAAATAACGCTATTACACTTCGTCAAACTCAAATTGATGATGCCATTAAATTACCTGTCATTGAGCAATCAGCAGGGCAACTTTTTAGCACATTAGAAGACTTAAAGTGGATCAGTGAAAGTGATGTCCAAGGGGTTGAAACACATCTAGAATTTATTAACCAACATGATCATTGGGTCGCGGTTAATCATGACAATGAACCTGTGGGATTTATTATGACGCAAACATTGCCTGATAGTTTATTTATTCATGAACTTTCTGTCAGTCAAGATTGGCAAAATAACGGAATTGGTAAATTACTTATTCAGAAAGTAAAAGATGAAGCAAAAGCACGTAAATTTGATGCTGTTACACTGACAACGTTTCGTCATGTTCCTTGGAATGCACCGTATTATCAACGCTTAGGTTTTTCTATTTTACCAGAGAACGAAGTTCCACACTCTTTGCAAGAAATTTTAGATCATGAAGTCGATAAAGGGGGGTTTGTGAAAGAAACTCGCTGTGCAATGAAATGTAAGATTTATTAGGTTATAACATTAAAAATAATAACGTTAAAAAAAGTAAGCTAAGCAACCTAGAATGGTTGCTTAGACGCCAACTGGATATGCTACTTTTTGACTTCAATTGCTTTTCCACGTAGTAATGGCCTTACCCAAAAACGATTAGGGTGTAAGGCATTCAACACACTATCTTCAACCGGAAAGGGTTCATCAAAAATTTGGCTTGCGAGAATTTCGGCTGATAACGGTGCTGAACATAATCCACGAGAGCCTAATGCGCTGAGAATATAAAGTTGATGATAAGCTGGCGCTAAAACGGGTATTTGTCTTCTACGCTTAAACCTATCTAAATGAGTGTACGCTAGTAGCAAGTTTTCAAAGTCAGGAACTTCACCTAATAGTGGCAGATGATCGCGTATCGTACAACGAATACCTACTCGTGCATTGTTTTGGCTAAAATCAACATCAAAGCACCAAGGTGTTTTGGCTAAACAGTGAGTAAGATGGTATTGATTGTCTTCTTGCTCCTCACTGGAAACCGTCAGGTCTAACCTATCTCGGCGAAAGCTTGCGCCAACACAATGCAAATTATCTTGATGATCAACAGGTGTAAAATAGCCATCATAACAAAGTACGGTTTTTAGCTTTGATAATGTCTTTGTTGTTGGTATATGGCTAACTTGGCCTCTGACAGCGCTAATAGGTAACTTAGCACTTTGAGAAAAGTCAGTAATTCGATGCCCATTCGCCAATATAACGCAATCATGTTGTGATTGAACTTGTGTGACTTGATTTTCATTCTGATGAACGATATCTAAGCACCAAAATGCACCTTGTACATTTATTTGTGTGACTTGATGATTAAATTGCAGTATTAACCCTAATTGCTGAGCATATTTTAGTGCTTGAGTGGTTAATTCAGTGGGAGAAAGCCAACCTGCTTGCGGATAAAAAAGCCCCTCGTAATTAATATCTAATCCGCACAGGGTGTTTATCTCATCTTGAGAACAGTAACGAGCTATTTCGTGAAAAGATACAGAATGATTAATGATCCGTTCTGCCTTTTTTCGCACTCTATCATTATAAATAAGCTGAGCAACACCCGACCATTGATGAGAAAACATAATGCCAGCTTGACGTAGATTGTCATAAGTACGTCGAGCAAATAAGAATGCGGTTGTAAAAAATTGCTCTATTTCGTCTGACTTACCATTTAACAAAGGATATAACACCCCTTGTCGATTACCTGATGCATTTGTTGCGGGCTGTTTATCTTCACAATATAAGGTGACTTTAGCGCCTCTTCTTAAGCAAGAAAGTGCGATAAAGGTACTGGCAATACCGCCGCCTATAATAGCGATATCTTGTGCTTGTGTTGCATGAGGCCGTGCATAATAAGGTAGATATTCGGGAGAGGGAGAATGAGGGAATACACCTGTCAGCATCTCTCTTTTTTGCCCAAATCCTTTGATCTTTTTTATTTCAAATCCAACACGTTGCAAGCCTCTCTTTACAATGCCAGCTGCAGTAAATGTCGAAAATGTCCCATTTTCTCTCATTGAATCTGCCATGGATTGAAAGAGCGTTTCACTCCACATTTGTGGATTTTTAGAAGGGGCAAAGCCATCGAGAAACCATGCATCTACTTTATTGTGCAGTGCTTGGCGAGTTTGTGGTAATAATGTATTGATATCACCGAACCATAAGTCTAGTGTAATTGCCCCATCTGCGAGAATAATGCGGTGACAGCCTGCGAGAGGTAACGGCCATTGAGCACAAAGTGCTTTTGAATATTTTTCAAGTTCAGGCCAATTGCAATGTGCGGATTGTAAATCATTTTTTGTGAGAGGGAATTTTTCAAAGCTGACATAGTGAAGACGCTTTAAACGCGCGTTGGGTGATGTTTGCTTAAATTGTTCAAATGCTTGCCACAGGGTTAAAAAATTAAGCCCAGTACCAAACCCTGTTTCTGCAATAACACATTCAGAGCGTACATGTGTACCAAAACGTAATGGAAAGTGATTTCCATGTAAGAATACGTGTCGCGTTTCTTCTAGACCATCTTGGTTTGAAAAGTAAATATCGCCAAATTGTTCTGAGATAGGGGTGCCAAGTTCATTCCAACTTAAAGATGCGGTATTTATTGGGCTATTATTCACGGAACTGCCTGTATTTCTGTAAAAAATTATCTAATATCTTAGCGCTGTTAGGAAGGTTGTGCCAGCCTTTAAGGGGAAAGTGTTTTATCAGCTTATCTGCATTTTTGTAAAAAAGATCCTGATCGGACTTGTTCGGCGTACAACTGTACGCTAAAGTGCTACTCAGAAATCCCGCAGCTACAACAATTATTGTAAAGAGGTATGAATGAAGCGCGCAGTGATCACGGGTCTGGGTATTGTTTCGAGCATTGGTAATAACCAGAAAGAAGTGCTGGATTCTTTAAAGGAAGGCCGTTCCGGGATAACTTTCTCAGAAGAATTTAAAGAGATGGGGCTTCGTAGCCACATTTGGGGCAACGTTAAGCTTGATACTGAAGGTCTTATTGACCGTAAAATCCGCCGTTTTATGAGCGACGCATCGGTTTATGCCTATTTATCTATGCAAGAAGCGATAGCTGATTCAGGTCTGAGTGAAGACCAAGTTTCTAATATTCGTTCTGGTTTAGTCGTAGGATCTGGTGGTGGTTCCCCACGTAATCAGGTTCAAGGTTCTGATGGTATGAGAGCAAAAGGTCTACGTGGTGTAGGTCCTTATATGGTAACTCGAGCAATGGCATCAGGTGTTTCAGCGTGTTTAGCCACACCGTTTAAAATTAAAGGCGTTAACTACTCAATCAGTTCTGCTTGTTCTACATCAGCACACTGTATTGGCCACGCTGTTGAGCTTATCCAATTAGGCAAACAAGACGTTGTATTTGCTGGTGGTGGCGAAGAATTAAGTTGGGAAATGACCTGCGAATTTGACGCAATGGGCGCACTTTCAACGAAATATAACGAAACACCAAGTAAAGCTTCCCGTACTTACGATAAAAACCGTGATGGTTTTGTTATCGCTGGTGGTGGTGGCATTGTGGTTGTTGAAGAATTAGAACATGCATTAGCGCGTGGCGCACATATTTATGCTGAAATTGTGGGCTATGGTGCCACTTCTGATGGTGCAGATATGGTTGCACCTTCCGGTGAAGGGGCTGTGCGTTGTATGCAAATGGCAATGCAAGATGTTGAGAAAGTTGATTACATCAATACACATGGTACTTCAACGCCAGTGGGTGATTTAAAAGAACTTGAAGCTATCACTGAAGTATTTGGCACACACACTCCTGCCATTTCAGCAACGAAGGCCATGACTGGTCACTCATTAGGTGCTGCTGGTGTACATGAAGCAATTTATAGTCTATTAATGCTAGAACACGGTTTTATTGCACCAAGTATTAATATTGAAGAATTAGACGATAAAGCACTGGGTATGAATATTATTACTCAGCCAACAGAACAAAAGTTAAACACAGTTATGTCAAATAGCTTTGGTTTTGGTGGTACGAATGCATCATTAGTAATGAGTAAATATAAAAACTAGTTACTAATACTTATTTTCTTATATAAAAAAGGCAGGCTTCATTTTAATGGAGACTGCTTTTTATTTTAAATCCAATATATAAAATAAATTATTATTCTAATAAAGATATCTTTCGAATAAAAAATATTTAAAAAAGATTATATAAATAATTTTTTAAAATACCTATCTTAATAGTTACTGATTTTATTATTCTAATAAAATAGACGGTTTTTTATAACTAATTGTTTTTATTATAAAGTAAATTCAAGTGTGTTTTATTTCAATCGTTTAATTTAATTGTAACTAAAATCATTAAATGTTTTGTTTTATATAGAGTTAGGTTAATAGAAAGGGCCAATAGGACAAAAAGAGCGGTAAAAAATTGATCTGGATTATTTTATTACAAATAAGTAGGAGCTATTTAATATAAAAGTTGGTAATGTTTGTCACGGATACTTGTATTACTTTATATTTTATACTTTGATTTCTTATGTTAGTTTTATTCATTAAATCTAATATCATGAATGTGACCGGCTAAAAGTTTAGCCGGCATTTTTTTATTATCGTCTTTTGGACATTGACTCACATCTCCTGATGACAATCTGCTTTTTTCGTTGCAGATTGACGTCGGAAATTCAGCGGTGTTCTAAGTTGTTGAACCAAAAGCACACCCAGTAACACAATACCACCACCGACTAAATGATAGCTGTGCATTTCTTCACCAAGAAGTGCGATGGCAATCATTGCGGTAAATAATGGCATCAAGTTCATAAAAATAGAGGTTGTATTCGCACCTAATTTCATCACACCTAAGATCCACAAATAAGGTGCAAGAATAGAAGCGCCAATACCTGCAAAAATGACTAACCCAACATTATCTTTCGATAATGCTACGCTTTCGGTAAGAAAGAAGTTTGGTAATAATAACAGAACACCAAACCCAATTTGAACATAAAGTGATTGCCAATTAGGTAGCGTGATTGACCATCGTTTTGTTAAAACGCCATAGAGTGCGTATGATGCTGATGCAATAAACATCATTAGCTCGCCATAGCCCAATCCTTGAGAGAGTAGATGAGAGGGTTCGCCACGGCTAATTAGCCAGACCAGACCACTAATTGAAAGTACTGTACCTAGCACTATCCCAACAGTAGGCACTACTCGTAAAACAAAAATACTGATAATTACAGTCAGTAATGGGATCAGCGAATTTAAAATACCCATAAATGTGGCGCTAACATAATGTGCAGCATAATAAGCTAGACTTTGGTACATCACCATTCCTAATGCACCAAGAATAAATAATTTCCACCAGTATTGTTTGACGATTTTACGATGATGCCAAACCGGCATGATCAAAAAAGGCGTCATGATTAAAAAGGCGAGAAACCAACGATAAAAAGAGATAGCCGCAGGATCGATAACAGACGCAGCAGCTTTATTGACGACGGCATTAATGGACCAGATCAGTACCGCTAAGAGCGGAAAAATTGCATTCTTCATTGTTCTCATATCTATTTTTAAACCAGATCGCTATTGTAAGCCTGTCTGATTAGATATATATAATGAAAACCAGACAACAGATAGGTCAATAAAGACAACATGACATGAGAACAACATAAAGATGACAATTGAACAACAAAAAATACAAGGGTTATTGTCTGATCCAGATACGGTTCGATTTCGTGATGAGCAATTATTAGCAGAAACGGAGTTTGTTTATCATCAACATGATTTTGGTCAGTTACTTTATGTGATTTCAGGTGTTATGGATTTAGAAGCGGGAGGACAGCGATTCTTAGCACCCCCTGAATTTAGTGTGTGGATCCCTAAAAATGTAGGGCATGCTAGTTATAATAAAAAAACACTTTCTTTTAAAGTCCTAGATATTGCACCTAATTGGTGTGAAGGATTGTTGGATAAACCGTGTTTAATTCAATTAAGTGCTATTTTTTCAACTATATTTTCTGATTTTTTTTATCGCGGTATCTGTAAACCCCAAACAGAAGAAGATTTTCGATTAGCACAAGTGTTAATTGATCAACTTAAAGTGTCGCCGATCCATCACACTTATTTACCTTCATCTAAAGATAAATTATTGGCGCCTATATTATCTATTTTAGAACAAAATCCAGCTGATAATACATCATTAGAGCAATGGGCTAAAAAACGTTATACCTCAGAAAGAACACTATCCCGACGTTGTCAGCAAGAATTAGGTATGTCTTTTAGCGAATGGCGTAAGCGCTTGCGCTTTTTACATGCGATTTCTTTATTAGAACAAGGGAAAAGTGTGAATGAAATTGCCTTCGATGTGGGTTATAGCTCTTCGTCTTCATTTATTGCAATGTTTCAACAATTTGCGGGTACGACGCCAGAGCGTTTTCGTCGATTACCTAGTTGTTAAATCTTCTTTTCATATATTTACTTAAAATCTAGGCAGATTTTACTGTCAATAATAGGCTTTGTTGTTAATAAGTGGCAAAATAGACCGCTTAATTTTATTTTTCGATAGATTGTTGACACACATAAATACCAAATCAGTGAGATAACACAGTGAAAATTCTGGTTGATGAAAACATGCCTTATGCGGAACAGCTTTTCCGCCAATTAGGTGAGGTAAAAGCGGTTTCTGGTCGTCCTTTACCTATTGATGAACTTAATGATTCTGATGCCTTAATGGTGAGATCAATTACTAAAGTCAATGAGTCCTTATTATCAGGCAAGCCAGTGAAATTTGTTGGAACGGCAACGGCAGGTTTTGATCATGTGGATATTGCATGGCTGGAGCAACAACAAATTGGTTTTTCATCAGCGCCAGGTTGTAATGCTATTGCTGTTGTTGAGTATGTTTTTTCTGCACTCATGATGTTTGCAGAGCAAGACGGCTTTCAATTAACTGATAAAGTCGTTGGTATTGTGGGGGTGGGAAATGTAGGCGGGCGGTTAGCAACACGCTTACGTGCATTGGGGGTGGCTGTGTTACTTTGCGATCCACCTAGAGCAGATAATGGTGATAATGAAGAATTCCATTCATTGGAAACGCTACTAGAAAAAGCAGATATTCTGACTTTTCATACACCTCTTAATAAATCAGGTCCATACAAAAGTTATCATTTAATTAACGAGAGCAACCTTAAAGAATTACCAGAAGGGCGTATTTTAATTAATGCAAGCCGTGGTGAAGTGGTTGATAATAAAGCATTATTATCAATTCTTGACAAAGGTAAATCCTTACGTGTGGTTTTAGATGTCTGGGAGCCAGAGCCTGATCTTTCTATTGAATTATTAAATAAAGTCGATATAGGCACTCCACATATTGCGGGTTATACCTTAGAGGGTAAAGCACGTGGTACAACACAAGTATTTGAAGCTTATTGTGGTTTTATTGGACAGCCTCAACAAGTTGAATTATCAACTTTGTTGCCAGCGCCGACTATCTCAACCATTTCAGTGCAAGGTGAGCTAACACAAACGTTATTAAAACAACTCATCCACCTTGTTTATGATGTGCGTCGTGATGATGCATCATTACGAAAAGTGGCAGGCGTAAAAGGAGAGTTTGATAAATTACGCAAACTTTATCCTGTACGCCGAGAATGGTCTTCACTGCATGTGATTTGTGATAACCAAACCACAGCCAATACATTAAATGCGATTGGTTTTAGTGCGACACACAAATAAAGCACAACATTATTTTAAAAATTTTACGGTATTGGAGGATATCTTATGGGAGAAGGTTGGAATATTGCTGTTGTGGGTGCAACAGGCGCTGTTGGTGAGGCAATTTTAGAGCTGTTACAAGAGCGTGAATTTCCCATTGGCGAACTGACGGCAATTGCGAGTGAAGACAGCATTGGAAAATCTGTGCGTGTAAACAGCAAAAGTGTTGCTGTTCAAGGTATTCACAATATCGATTGGGCAGATATTCAATTAGCTTTCTTTGCTGCTCCTACTGAAATTAGTGCGCAATATGCACAACAAGCCGCAGATGCAGGCTGTATTATTATTGATTGTAGTGGCATTTTTGCAATGGATTGGGATGTACCGTTGGTTGTTCCTGGTGTGAACAGCGCAATGCTAGCAGAATATCGCACCCGTAATATTGTCTCCATTGCAGATAGCATGGTCAGCCAATTGTTACGAGCGATTAATCCATTAACAGAAGCTGCTGGTTTGACACGTCTTAGTGTGACTAATTTAATGTCTGTCTCCCGTTTAGGAAAACAAGCTGTTGATGAACTTGCTGGACAAAGTGCTCGTTTGCTTAATGGGATCCCACCTGAATTAGGTCGTTTTAATAAGCAACTGGCTTTTAATATTTTACCTCTCATGGTTGATGACGAAGGTTCAGTACAAGAAGAGCGTCGTATGGTTGACCAAATTCGTAAGATTTTACAAGACGAAGGCCTTCCAATTTCTGTGACAACATTACAGGCGCCTGTTTTCTATGGTAATGCACAATCAGTGCAATTAGAAACATCACGCCCAATGGGCAGTGATGAAGCGCGTGAAACATTACAAGAAAATGAAGATCTGAGCATTAGTGAAGAAAATGATTTCCCAACACAAGTCACCGATGCTTCGGGGAATGTGAACCTAAATTTAGGTTGCTTCCGCAATGATTATGGTATGCCAGAAGCATTACAATTTTGGTCAGTAGCAGATAATGTACGCTTTGGTGGAGCATTAATGGCTGTTGAAGTAGCAGAACAATTAATGCAGGAGCAGTTTTACTAATGAATGCGTCAGTGAGTGCTGAAGTTGCAGAACAATCCTTGACTGAGTCAACGGTTCTTTCTGGAAGCACAACAATCAAAATCGCGTTAGGCGTTGAATATGATGGTAGCCACTATTATGGCTGGCAACGCCAAAATGAAGTACGTAGTGTACAAGAACGATTAGAAAAAGCGCTTTCACAGGTGGCTAATGAACCTATATCGGTTTTTTGTGCAGGAAGAACTGATGCTGGTGTACATGCGACAGGGCAAGTTGTTCATTTTGAAACAACGGCACACCGCAAAGATCCGGCATGGACAATGGGCGTTAATACGCATTTACCTGCGGATATTGCAGTCCGTTGGGTAAAAACGGTGTCTGATGATTTTCATGCGCGTTTTAGTGCAACGGCAAGGCGTTATCGTTATGTGATTTTTAATCATCGTTACCGTCCTGCTATTTTGTCATCTGGAGTGACACATTTTCATTACCCTTTAGATGCTGAACGTATGCATCAAGCCGCGCAATGTTTATTGGGTGAAAATGACTTTACCTCTTTTAGAGCCGTTCAATGTCAATCACGAACGCCATGGCGTAACGTTATGCATGTTAACGTTTCTCGATATGGTGATTATGTTGTGGTGGATATTAAAGCGAATGCTTTTGTACACCATATGGTGCGAAATATTGTCGGTAGCCTTTTAGAAATAGGGTGTGGCAACCAGGATATTACTTGGATGGCTGAACTATTAGCCTTAAAAGACAGAACCAAAGCTGCGGCAACAGCGAAAGCGAATGGTTTGTATTTGGTGTCCGTAGATTATCCTGAACATTTTGAATTACCAAAACCTGCAATGGGCCCACTATTTTTAGCGGATAACCCTATTGAGATATCTCAATCATAAAAACACCCAGTACTCTGAGGATTTATGGAAATATTAACGCAATTTGTTGATTTAATAAAATTTCTAATTGATTTCATTTTACATATTGATGCACATTTAGCAGAGCTTGTTGCTCAATATGGTACGTGGGTCTATGCCATTTTGTTTCTGATTGTTTTTTGTGAAACGGGGCTGGTGGTAACGCCATTTTTACCTGGTGATTCGTTGCTGTTTGTTGCAGGTGCTTTGGCTGCTTTAGATACCAATGATGTGAATGTCCATATTATGGTTTTACTGTTGCTTTGTGCTGCGATTTTAGGTGATGCAGTAAATTATTCTATTGGACGACTTTTTGGCGAAAAGCTATTTAGTAAACCGAATTCACGTATTTTCCGCCGTGAATATCTGGATAAAACCCATGCTTTTTATGAAAAACATGGTGGTAAAGCGATTATTTTGGCAAGATTTGTGCCGATTATCCGAACTTTTGCGCCATTCGTTGCAGGAATGGGAAAAATGTCATATCGTCATTTTGCCTTTTATAATGTAACTGGGGCAATTGCATGGGTACTGCTATTTACTTATGCTGGCTACTTTTTTGGTGACTTAGATATAGTTCAAAAGAACTTAAAATTGCTAATTGTTGCCATTATTGTTATTTCTATTTTACCGGGCGTCATTGAGATCATGCGCCATCGTAGAGCGAGCGCAAAAGCGAAGAAAGAAAGTGATAACAAAGAGGTTTGAGCAGTTATCATCGGTTTTTGCCGTAGAATAGCCATAATAAAGAGATGCGCTGAAATTCAGTAAGCGGTATCATCATAAACTTTGCTAACCACACAGCCAGTGCATTGTGGTTGATACGCTCACAATAATTTTACTGGCGAAGGTCAGATTCAGACGAAAAGGTCCGTTAATGAGCTGGATTGAAAAAATTCTAAATAAAAGCACTATCACAAGTTCACGTAAAGCCAATATCCCAGAAGGGGTTTGGACTAAATGTGATAGCTGTGGACAGGTACTCTATCGCGCAGAATTGGAGCGCAATTTAGAGGTTTGTCCTAAATGTGATCACCATATGCGCATTTCAGCGCGCCGTCGCCTTGAGACGTTCCTTGATTCAGGAAGTACGATAGAATTAGGTAGTGAATTAGAACCTAAAGATATTCTGAAATTCCGCGACTCCAAAAAATATAAAGACAGAATTAGCGCTGCTCAAAAACAAACTCAAGAAAAAGACGCATTAATCGTCATGAAAGGAACATTGAAAAAGATGCCCGTTGTTGCAGCTTCTTTTGAGTTCGCGTTTATGGGCGGTTCTATGGCTTCTGTTGTGGGAGCACGTTTTGTCCGTGCGGTTGAACAAGCGTTAGAAGATAATTGTCCTCTGGTTTGTTTTTCTGCAAGTGGCGGTGCTCGTATGCAAGAAGCGCTGATGTCATTAATGCAAATGGCGAAAACCAGTGCAGCATTAGCAAAAATGCAAGAGCGTGGTTTGCCTTACATTTCAGTCATGACTGACCCTACAATGGGGGGAGTTTCTGCAAGTTTAGCCATGCTAGGTGATATTAACGTTGCGGAGCCTAAAGCACTGATTGGTTTTGCGGGTCCTCGCGTTATTGAGCAAACTGTTCGTGAAAAACTGCCAGCAGGTTTTCAGCGCAGTGAGTTTTTGTTAGAAAAAGGGGCGATTGATATGATTGTACGTCGTCCAGAAATGCGTGATGAGCTGGCTGAATTACTGGCTAAGCTGACTCAATATGATTTAGTCGAAGATGAAGATGAAATCATTAGCGAAGAAATGATTGCTGATGAAATCGAATCTACTGATAACGAGCCAGAAATTAACATCGAAACGAACAAAAAAGAAGATGTCTAATATCATAACCGCTCCTAAAGCCACATCGCCTCTGTCGGTGTGGCTTTCTTATCTTGAACATTTGCATTCAAGCGCCATTGATATGGGGTTAGAACGTGTGGGTAAGGTAGGAAAATTATTAAATGTGTTACGTCCTGCGCCTAAAGTCATTACTGTTTCAGGTACAAATGGAAAAGGCACAACCTGTCATATGCTAGAGTCAATCTTGATGGCATCAGGATTGAAAGTCGGCGTTTATAGCTCCCCTCATCTTGTTCGTTACACTGAGCGTGTCCGCATTCAAGGCAATGAACTCTCTGAAAACGCTTTTTGTGAAGTTTTTGCGGAAATTGAACAAGCTAGAGGCGATATCTCGCTTACTTTTTTTGAATATGGCACGCTTGCAGCACTGAAACTATTTCAGCAAGCACAACTTGATGTTGTGATCCTTGAAGTAGGATTAGGGGGACGATTAGATGCCACCAATATCGTTGATGCTGATGTTGCCACTATCACGAGTATTGCGCTTGATCATACGGATTGGTTAGGGGCCGATAGAGAACATATTGGTCATGAGAAAGCGGGTATCTTCCGCACTGATCACTATGCTGTTGTGGGTGAGCCTGATATGCCTCATTCTATAGCGCTTGTGGCAAATGAAAAACAGGCTAAACTTTTTCGTCGTGGGGTTGATTGGTCTTTTGTTATTGAAGGTGATCATTGGCATTGGCATTGTGCTGATTGTGAATTTGATGCGTTGCCAATCCCTAATATTCCCTTAGCTAATGCAGCTACTGCCATGGGTGTTATTCGTTGCTTGCTCAAATCTGATGATAAAGTTAGTCAAGCAATTACACATCAAAGTATTATTGAAGGCATGTCTCGTGCGCAATTACCGGGGCGCTTTCAGATCATTTCACAACACCCTCTGGTTATCTTTGATGTGGCGCATAATCCTCATGCGGCGGGATATTTAGCTGAAAAATTATCACAATTACCGCGTCAGTCTGATACCCAAGTGCGCATTGTTGTTGGTATGCTAGGTGATAAAGATATTGCGGGAACATTAGCGTGCTTAATACCATTGGCTGATAGTTGGTATGTTGCTCCACTTAATGAATTTCGTGGCGCCTCAGCGCACGTGCTTGCTCAGCATCTTGAAAATCCATCGGTATTTGAGAGTGTAGAGACGGCATGGAAACAAGCTATGTCTGATGCTAATCCTGATGATATCATCGTGGTTTGTGGCTCATTTCATACAGTCGCGCATGTGATGGAACTTTTGGAAAAGGAGAGTATGGGTGGCGAGTAAATTTCAAAATCGTTTAGTCGGAGCCGTGGTATTAGTGGCTGTCGGGGTTATTTTTTTACCTGCGTTGCTTGACGGCGATAAGAAATATAACGAAGACCAATTTGCCGCTATTCCTTTAGTACCCAAACCAGGCGATGAGCAAGAAATTGAATCTATCGCACCTATAGAGCAAACGACAACACCGTCAACGCCATCTGAAGGTGCTTCTGAAGCTATGCTTTCTGAAGCAGTAACCGGTGTTGAACAACCTACGGCAACACCACCACAATCGCCAAACGTTGTTCCTGTTACACCATTAGAACAACCGACACCTACACCACCAGAACAACCCAAACCTGTGCCACCAGTGGTCACGCCACCTGTACAACCATCAGTACCTCCAGTACAAGAAACGAAACCACCAAAAGGCGAAGCGTGGGTTGTTCAACTGGGTGCATTGAAAAATGCGGCGAAGGTAGAAGAAATTATTGCGAAAATGCATTTCTCAGGTTATCCAGTATATACCGTTCCTGCGCGTCCTGTTGCGGGACAAATGACTCGAATTTACATTGGGCCAAGTGCTTCTAAGTCTGAATTACAGGACATTTTACCGCATTTAAAAGAGCTTACAGGCTTGCAAGGTGAGGTAAGGGCATATAAGCCTTAATTTTTCTAAACGTGTCATCTGATGAGTGATGTAACAAAGCGTTAACTGATTGCGGCGATTATGATTTTTCATATCGCCGTAAATTATTTTGAAATTAGCGAAAATTAGCATTACGCAAACGTTTTCGTTTTCTGTTAGAATGCTTCCGTATTAATGCGGAGCATCGTTATTGGATAAAGAATTTATGGTCTGGATAGATTACGCCATCATTGCCATTATTGGTTTTTCCGCATTAGTCAGCCTGATCCGTGGCTTTGTTCGTGAAGCACTGTCACTCATCACCTGGGGTTGTGGTTTTTTTGTTGCTAGTCAGTTTTATCCTTATCTTGCCGTCTATTTTACTCGGTTTGAAGATGAGCTGGTTCGTAACGGGATAGCAATAGTCACTTTGTTTATTGCGACACTGATTGTCGGTGCCGTTGTTAATTATGTGATTAGCTCTCTTGTTCAACGCACAGGGTTATCAGGTACAGATCGAGTTTTGGGGGTCTGTTTCGGAGCATTAAGAGGTGTGCTGATCGTGTCGGCATTATTGTTTGTTCTAGGGGCATTTACGCCTATGGCAGATAGCGCTGATTGGCAACGTTCTGAACTTATTCCTCAATTCAACCATATTATTAGGTGGTTCTTTGACTACCTGCAAAATGCGTCAAGTTTCGTGTCGGAGAGAATATAACCTCTCCGTCTGGCTGATGAGGATCTATTCATGTGCGGTATTGTCGGTATCGCTGGAGCGAATCCAGTAAACCAATCAATTTATGATGCGTTAACGGTGTTACAACACCGAGGTCAAGATGCAGCTGGCATTGCAACGATAGACGGTAACAACGGTTTCCGTCTTCGCAAGGCTAACGGACTGGTTAAAGATGTGTTTGAAACCCGTCATATGTTGCGTTTAAAAGGTACTATCGGGATAGGGCATGTCCGTTATCCAACAGCGGGTAGTTCTAGTGCATCAGAAGCGCAACCTTTTTATGTGAATTCACCTTTTGGTATTACGTTGGCACATAATGGTAATTTAACCAATGCGCATTTATTACGTCGCCAATTATTTGAAACAGCGCGTCGCCATATCAATACCACCTCTGATTCAGAAATCCTGCTCAATGTATTGGCATATGAATTAGACCGTTTTGACCATTTCCCTCTAGAGCCTGATAATATCTTTGCTGCCGTCGCGGCAATGCATAAAAAATTACGTGGTGCTTATGCTTGTGTTGCGTTGATCATTGGTCACGGTTTATTAGCTTTTCGTGATCCTTTTGGTATTCGTCCTTTAGTGTTAGGTAAACGTACATTAGAAGATGGTAGCCATGAATATATGGTCGCATCTGAAAGCGTTGCTCTTGATACTTTGGGTTTTGAATTTTTGCGTGATGTTGCACCAGGAGAAGCGGTTTATATCACAGAACAAGGCCAACTCTTTACCCGCCAATGTGCTGAAAATCCACAATTAATGCCATGTCTATTTGAATACGTTTATTTTGCTCGCCCAGATTCCTTTATAGATAAAATTTCGGTTTACAATGCGCGTTTGCGTATGGGGCAAAAATTAGGCGCTAAAATTGCGAAAGAGTGGGAAGATTTACAGATTGATGTGGTGATCCCTATTCCTGAAACCTCTTGTGATATCGCATTAGAAATCGCTCATATTCTTAATAAACCGTATCGCCAAGGTTTTGTAAAAAATCGCTATGTGGGGCGTACTTTTATTATGCCCGGTCAGCAAGAACGTCGTAAATCAGTAAGACGTAAATTGAATGCAAATCGTGCAGAGTTTCGCGATAAAAATGTTTTATTGATTGATGACTCCATTGTTCGAGGCACAACGTCAGAGCAAATCGTCGAGTTAGCAAGAGAAGCTGGTGCGAAGAAAGTTTATTTTGCTTCAGCAGCACCGGAAGTTCGCTTCCCTAATGTGTATGGTATTGACATGCCAAATGCCAATGAGCTTATTGCTCATGGACGCGAAGTGGATGAAATCCGTAAATTAATTGGTGCGGATGGCCTTATCTTCCAAGATCTCTCTGATTTAATTGCCGCCGTACAAGAAGAAAACCCTGATATTAGTCAGTTTGAATGTTCCGTGTTTGATGGTGTTTATATCACGAAAGATATTGACCAAGATTATCTAGATTATTTGGAAAATCTTCGTCGTGATGATGAACACAAGATCAGAGATCAAAATGAAATAGAAAACTTGGAAATCTATAACGAAGGTTAGTTTTTCGGTAGAATAGTTCCCTTATAAAGCGTCGATGCCAGTGTGTTCTGCATCGGCGCTTGTTTTTTGAGGGTTTATCATCATAATGATTTATGTTGATATATATTCTGAGGATTATAATGAAAAAGCTGATAGTTGGGCTAACTGGTGCCAGTGGTGCAATTTACGGTATACGCTTATTAGAAATTCTGAAATCTGTGCCGTCAGTTGAAACCCATTTAGTGATTAGCCAAGCTGCGCGCCGTACGATTTCATTAGAAACGGATTATTCGCTAAAAGATATCCATGCGTTAGCAGATGTGATTTATGACGATCGTGATATTGGTGCGTCAATTTCTTCAGGATCATTTCGTGTTAATGGGATGGTAATTTTACCTTGCTCAATTAAAAGTTTATCAGGCATTGTTCATAGTTATACCGATACTTTAGTCACTCGTGCTGCAGATGTTGTGCTGAAAGAAGGGCGAAAATTAGTGTTATGTGTGCGCGAAACGCCTCTGCATTTAGGCCATTTGCGCTTGATGACACAAGCGTCTGAATTAGGTGTAGTAATTATGCCACCTGTCCCAGCTTTCTATTTTCAGCCTAAAACCATTGATGATATTGTTAATCAAACGGTTAATCGTGTACTCGATCAGTTTGAGATTGATTTGCCTGATGATTTATTTCAAAGGTGGGAAGGCGATAAACCTGCTCGCTAAGTATACTCGTCATACTTCAAGTTGTAGCGTTGTTGACTGCGTTCATTCGCACTAGTCACATACTATTGTATGCTCCTAGCGACTCATTTACTTGTCGCCTAGCTACACCTTGAATTATTTAGAGTATTTACACGCTATCCTTTAAGTTGTAGCATTGTTGACTGCGTTCATTCGTACTAGCCACATATATAGTATGCGCTTAGAGACTCATTCACTTGTCGCCTAGCTACAGCTTGAATTATTTAGAGTATTTATTCGGTAGAATATTTATACCGAATTAAAAGAGATTATTTTCCTGTGGTTATAATATCTTTTAATGTCTCTTCCAAATGTGGGTGACGAAATTCAAAACCAGCATTAAGTAATTTTTCAGGGATGGCTTGTTGCCCGCCTAACACTAATGTTGCACTTTCTCCCATCACTAGACGTAATACACTTTCAGGAACGGTCATTAAGGCTGGGCGATTAAAAGCTTTACCTAATAGGCGAGTAAATTCTTTATTTTGTATAGGGTTAGGCGCTGTTAAGTTAAAAGCACCTTTAGCATCTTGAGTCTTAAGCAAGAAAATAATCGCATTGACCATATCATCAATATGGATCCACGGCATATACTGTTTCCCATTTCCTAGTTTACCGCCTAATCCGAGCTTAAAGGGTTTGCTCATTTTAGGGAGTGCGCCACCGAGTGTTGAAAGCACAATACCAGTACGCAATAAGCAAACGCGAGTTAAAGGGGTTTGTGCTTCAAGTGCGATACGTTCCCATTTGGCACAAAGTTCATGGGTAAATTCAGGGTTTGCCGGTGTTTCTTCAGTGACACGATTATCACCTTGATCACCATAAAATCCCACCGCAGAGCCAGAAATAAACACAGTAGGGGGAGAATCGCTAGCTTTAATTAATTCAACCAACTTTTGGGTTAAATCACAACGACTATCCACGAGTTTCTGTTTTTGAGAGGGAGTCCAACGGTTATCAGCAATAGGCTCTCCAGCAAGATTAATAACGGCATCAAACTCATTCAGATTTTGTTTATCACTGAGTTGGGTCCAACAGGCGATTTCATTACAAAAATGCGAATAGACTTTTTGAGGTGAACGAGAAAGCACCGTAATATCATTATTAGATAGTGCAAGTTCGCACACTAATGCTTTGCCAATTAATCCTGTACCACCTGTAATAAGTATTTTCATCACCATCCTCCTGATCATCTTGCCTAATAAAGAATAAATATCATCCTGATATATGAATTGCGTTTATTCACCAAAGAGTTTTTTCGCAGCTGGGCGTTGGGTAATGTTGTTTTGCCATTTTTCTACCGCAGGGTAATTTGCCAAATCAATGTTATGATGTTCGTGCCGACGAACCCATGTATATGTGGCGATATCCGCGATGCTGTACTCTTTTCCACCAAGGTAAGGTGATTGTGTTAACCTTTTTTCTAATACGTCATATAAACGCTGTGTTTCTTCAGTATAACGTTTAATTGCGTATGGAACTTTTTCGGTCGCATAACGAGTAAAATGATGATTTTGTCCTAACATTGGGCCAAAACCCCCCACTTGCCAAAACAGCCATTGCAGTTGTGTTGTTTTTTCTCTCATGTTTGTGCTCAGTAATTTGCCACTTTTTTCAGCGAGATAGATAAGAATAGCACCTGATTCAAAAATAGAGATTGGCTCACCGCCATCAGCAGGTGATTTATCAACAATAGCGGGAATTTTATTATTGGGTGAGATAGCTAAAAACTCCGGTTTAAATTGATCGCCTTTACTAATATCAATGTGATGTACCTGATAAGGTAGACCCACTTCTTCAAGGAAAAGCGTTATTTTATGGCCATTTGGGGTATCTGCATAATATAAATCAATCATTGAAAGCTCCAAAGTAAAGTAGGCACGAAATACTTAGTATATCCACAGTCTGCCTTCTAACATCATAAAAAGCAAAAAAGTGCAAGATGCATAAAACAAGTCACGTATGATTATTGTAGTGGTGAAAAATAGTGATTTTGGTATATTCAGGATAAAAATTACGATCGTTTAGTATCGGTTAAAAAAGGTTTGTTGAGGATGGAACAAGAAAAGACGGCATTGGTTGAGTGGGTTGATATTGTTGATGATAAAAATGAAGTGGTTGCACAAGCAACACGTCAACAAATGCGAGCTGAAAACCTACGACATAGAGCAACGTATATTGTTGTTCATGATGGAATGGGTAAAATTTTGGCGCAACGTAGAACAGAAACAAAAGATTTTTATCCTGGTTGGTTAGATGCCACTGCTGGGGGGGTTGTCCAACAAGGTGAAAATTTACTAGAAAGTGCGCGTCGTGAAGCAGAAGAAGAATTAGGTATTGCGGGCGTTCCTTTCGCTGAACATGGTCAATTTTATTATGATGATAAAAGTTGCCGTGTCTGGGGAAGCCTATTTAGTTGTGTTTCTCATGGGCCTTTTGCTCTGCAAGCAGAAGAAATTGAGGAAGTGTGTTGGTTAACTCCCTCTGAAATTACAGAGCGCTGTGATGAATTTACACCAGATTCATTAAAAGCACTTTCTCTTTGGTTAACGCGTAATAACAGTACACGTTTAGAATCCCGAGAAACTGCCGACTAAGGGGTACTTTGCCCTATTTCAAAGCGATAAGCATAGTTGATAACGGTATCTTCGAATATAGCGTTATCATCTTCGTCTTTTAAGCGTTGTAAAAGGGCGATAAGCTGTTTTCCCGCCTCTTTACCTATTTTGTGATAATCAAAACGAATTGAAGTAAGAGAAGGGGATATCTGATCACTATTATCAGATCCTTCCAAACAAGCAATTGCCAGATCTTGTGGAATTTTAATTAATCGTCTTTGGCACTCAAAAATCATTCCTAATGCAATACTCTCATGACTACAAATAACAGCATCTAATTCAGGTTGGCGCAATAAAATCTCGGTTAAAGCTTGTCTACCATAAGCCATCGAAGCGGGATCGGGCGTTGTAACGCTCTGCTCTGCATTTAAATAATGTTTGAGTAAGGCTCGAGACCAACCTGTAATTTGCTGGTGATGTAAACGCTGGCCTTGTAAAGCGCCAATATAGCCTATACAACGTTTGCCCTGAGTGACTAAATACTTTGTTAAATCGTATGTTGCTTGTTCATAAGAACAATCAATACTAATGGCAGCTTGTTCATCAGATTGACTCGCGACACTAACTACCGGCACATTGGCATTACTAATATGTAAAAAGTGAGTAGGGCTGAGTTGTGAACCAAAGACAACCAATGCCGCGGGGTTACTTTGTAATAGCATATTGATTACATCGCTGGCTTTATGCGGTTGATGTTCATAACAACCGACTAAAATTTGATAATGATGACGATTTAATATTTGCTGTAAAGATTGCATAAAATCGGCACTGGCTTTATCTGTGAAAGACGGCAATAGTACTGCAATAATATGGCTTTGAGCCGAAGCTAAAGCACCGGCTGAGGCATTAGGAATATAGCCAAGTTCCTCTATAGCTTGATTAACCTTCTCTCTTAATTTATCAGAAACCAATTCAGGCGTTCGTAATGCACGCGAGACGGTCATTGAACCAACTCCTGCGTGTTTAGCGACATCTTGTAATGTGACGCGACCTGTATTTCGGCGCTTACGTGTTTTGATCATGTGTGATTATGCTTGCTTAGCCTATTTTATTAACCGCAGATCCTACCTGAAATCTTCCTATTATGCTGAAACAATACAGTGTCAATTGTTGGCATTTTCTGCAATTAACATTTCATTAAAATGATAGCGCTATCACAATTACGAATGATCTATCTAGATAGCGCTACCATTAATGATTACTATCCTTAATAACGAAGCTCAAAGAGAGTCTTATTGAGGTTACAAAGATGCTTAAAACGTTATTAACGCCCGATGTGGTGCAAGTGGTTCCAAGCGTTAGCGATTGGAAAGATGCAGTCAAAGTGGCATGTCAGCCATTAATTGATAAAGGGTGCATTGAACCTCGTTACATCGATGCGATTTATAAGTCACATGAAAAAATAGGGCCATATTATGTCTTAGGCCCAGGTATTGCGATGCCTCATGCTCGTCCTGAAGATGGTGTTAATCAACTTTCTCTTGCATTAACGATTGTTGAGCAAGGTGTGGAGTTTGGAGCCGATGAAAATGATCCCGTGAAATTACTGATTGTTTTGGCCGCAACAGATAACGATAGCCATATTAATGCCATTATGAAATTAGCTGAACTTTTTGATAACGATAAAGATATTCAAATGCTATTTAATGCGAAAAGCAAAGCGGATGTATTCGCCGTTATCAACAACTATTAATGACAATTTAACATTACCAAGGGGAATACCATGAAAATTACAGTTGTGTGTGGAAATGGTTTAGGCAGTAGCTTAATGATGGAAATGAGTATCAAAAGTATTTTAAAAGATCTCGCTGTCAATGCAGACGTGGATCACGTTGATTTGGGTTCGGCAAAAGGTACGCCAAGTGATATCTATGTCGGGACTCGTGATATTGCAGAACAACTGAATTCACAAGCCGTAAATGGAAAAGTGGTTTCATTGGATAATATGATTGATAAAGTCGCGATGAAAGAAAAACTTTCTGTCGCATTACGTGAATTAGGCGCGTTATAAGGAGCCTATCATGGACTTTTTCCGCTTTCTAATGAGTGATGTGCTTTCAGAGCCTGCTATTTTAGTGGGTTTGATCGCATTGATTGGTTTAATCGCCCAGAAAAAACCTGTAACAGAATGTATTAAAGGCACGGTAAAAACCATTATGGGTTTTGTGATTTTAGGTGCTGGTGCAGGTCTTGTTATTAACTCACTGGGTGATTTCTCAACGATTTTCCAACATGCATTTGGCATTCAAGGTGTTGTGCCTAATAACGAGGCAATTGTCTCTATTGCACAAAAAAGCTTTGGTAAAGAGATGGCTCTGATTATGTTCTTTGCCATGTTGATTAATATCTTAATTGCTCGCTTAACGCCGTGGAAATTTATTTTCTTAACGGGTCATCATACATTGTTTATGTCAATGATGGTGGCAGTTATTCTGGCAACAGCAGGCTTAGAAGGTGCTGTATTAGTAGCGGTAGGTTCATTAGTTGTTGGGGTTTCAATGGTATTTTTTCCAGCCATTGCACATCCTTATATGAAAAAAATTACCGGTTCTGATGATGTGGCATTAGGGCATTTCTCAACGATTTCTTATGTCGTTGCGGGCTTTATCGGCAGTAAATTTGGTAATAAAGAGCATTCAACTGAAGAGATGAATGTGCCTAAAAGTTTACTCTTTTTACGTGATACACCCGTTGCTATAGCTTTCACTATGGGCATTATCTTTATCATTACCTGTTTATTTGCGGGCGATACCTTTGTTCGTGAAGTCAGTGGTGGTAAAAACTGGTTTATGTTTTCATTAATGCAATCCATTACTTTTGCCGCTGGTGTTTATATTATCCTGCAAGGTGTGCGTATGGTTATTGCTGAGATTGTTCCTGCCTTTAAAGGTATTTCAGATAAGTTAGTGCCTAATGCCAAACCTGCTTTAGACTGCCCAGTTGTATTTCCTTATGCACCCAATGCGGTATTAGTTGGCTTTTTAAGTAGTTTTGCTGCGGGTGTTATTGGCATGTTCATTCTGTATGCTTTAGATTGGACAGTAATAATTCCTGGTGTGGTTCCTCACTTCTTCGTGGGTGCAACAGCAGGGGTATTTGGTAATGCAACCGGTGGACGTCGTGGTGCGATTTTTGGGGCATTCGTTCAAGGTTTATTAATTACTTTCTTGCCTGTATTCCTATTACCAGTACTTGGAGATATCGGTATTGCTAACACCACATTTAGTGATGCAGACTTCGGTGTTATCGGTATTCTATTAGGTATTATTGTTCGTTGATAATATTTGTTTATTGAATATTAATAGA
The DNA here is from genome assembly GCF_009915985.1 of Proteus sp. G2626. Lineage (NCBI taxonomy): Bacteria > Pseudomonadati > Pseudomonadota > Gammaproteobacteria > Enterobacterales > Morganellaceae > Proteus > Proteus sp. G2626. Next base: position 146,561 of record NZ_JAABNH010000026.1, read on the forward strand.
TGCCCGACTTTCTAATCAGTCGGGCATTTTTTTGGTTAGAAATAATGTACTTAAATGTCTCTATATATTCAATATATTATGATTAAAGTGTTTCCAGTATGCACGGGGATAGACTGGCGTTTCCTACTGGGATCACACCTATAATTTTCTTTCCCTTTTCTATTCATCTTCGTCATTGATCTGATACATATATCATTTTGAATTAATATGTTTATTTTATGAATAATAATGCTATTATCCTGAGTGAATATTCACGATGTGTATATTTTCGTACCTAATTAATTATAAAAATAGGTTTAACATCATAATCACTAAGGAAAAAGAAGATGTCTTTTGGTATTCGATATCTTGCGTTGTTACCACTTTTTGTTATCACTGCTTGCCAACAACCGGTTAATCACAATCCACCAACGACTCAAACAGCTCAGGTTCAACCTGCAATTGTGAATAACTCATGGATTGAAATCTCACGTAGTGCGCTCGATTTTAATGTGAAAAAAGTCCAATCACTTTTAGGTGATAAATCCTCGCTTTGTGCTGTTTTAAAAGGCGATGCATATGGACATGATTTATCATTAGTTGCACCTGTTATGATTGAAAATAATGTGCAATGTATTGGTGTAACGAATAACCAGGAGCTAAAAGAAGTTCGTGATCTAGGATTTCAAGGTCGTTTAATGCGTGTACGTAATGCCACTGAGCAAGAAATGGCTCAGGCGACAAGCTATAACGTGGAAGAATTGATTGGTAACTTAGATATGGCTAAGAAATTAGATGCCATTGCTAAACAACAAAATAAAGTGATCCCTATTCATCTTGCCTTAAACTCAGGTGGAATGTCTCGTAATGGATTAGAAGTTAATAACAATGTGGGGCTCGAAGAGGCGAAGCAAATTACTCAATTAGCTAACCTTAAAGTGGTTGGCATTATGTCTCATTATCCTGAAGAAGATGCGGATAAAGTAAGAGAAGATCTCGCTCGTTTTAAACAGCAATCACAAAAGGTATTGGATGTTACTGGGCTAAATCATAAAGACGTTACTCTGCATATGGCAAATACTTTTGCCACAATTACCGTCCCTGAATCATGGCTAGATATGGTGCGTGTAGGCGGGATTTTTTATGGTGATACCATCGCAAGTACAGATTACAAACGTGTTATGACTTTTAAATCCAATATTGCCTCAATCAATTATTATCCTAAAGGCAATACTGTTGGTTATGATCGCACTTACACACTAAAACGTGACTCAGTGTTAGCTAATATTCCTGTCGGTTATGCAGATGGTTATCGTCGAGTCTTTAGTAATGCAGGACATGCTTTAATTGGTGGTCAACGTGTTCCTGTTTTAGGTAAAACATCAATGAATACAGTGATTGTTGATATTACCGATCTTAAAAATATCAAATCAGGGGATGAAGTCGTGTTCTTTGGTAAGCAAGGTAATGCAGAGATCACTGCTGAAGAGGTTGAAGATATTAGTGGTGCATTATTTACAGAGATGTCGATTTTGTGGGGTGCGACCAATCAGCGTGTGCTAGTGGATTAAAGTAGGGTGCTTGTGATCACCAATATCAACAACTTTTGAGAGAAATTGTGGGGGAATTTCCCCCACAAAACTATTTATCGCAAGATAAAATAGCTTGAACTACGGTGTCGCTACTACTGATATTAAAAGAACATAATCTTTCATGTTTCAGTAAAGCAAAACACAAAACTGTAATACATACAGTAATCAGCCCTAATAGGGCAAGCTTAGTCATTTCTCTTGACTCTCCTTTATAAAGGAGACAGAAACAAGTTGTCTGGTTTTGAGACTGCCTCGGATTTTAGTCAAATAAGAAATCTGTAGAATAAAAAAACGCCAGATGAAATCAATCATCTGGCGTTTTTTTATTTAAAGCGAACTTCAATAATTATGCGTTTTCTTGTTGGCTTGCTTGAATAGCTGTCAACGCAACGGTGTAGACGATATCGTCTACTAATGCACCACGAGAAAGGTCATTCACTGGTTTACGCATACCTTGTAACATTGGTCCGATTGAAACCAAGTCAGCTGAACGTTGTACCGCTTTATAAGTGGTATTACCGGTGTTCAGATCAGGGAAGATAAACACAGTCGCTTTACCTGCAACGGGTGAGTTTGGTGCTTTAGATTTAGCAACATCAGCCATAACAGCTGCGTCGTATTGTAAAGGACCATCAATCATCAGATCAGGGCGTTTTTCTTGTGCTAAACGTGTTGCTTCACGAACTTTCTCTACATCGCTACCTGCACCAGAGTTACCAGTAGAATAAGAGATCATCGCAACGCGTGGGTCGATACCGAATGCAATTGCAGAGTCTGCAGATTGGATTGCGATTTCAGCCAGCTGTTCTGCTGTTGGATCTGGGTTAATTGCACAGTCACCATAAACATAAACTTGTTCTGGTAACAGCATAAAGAACACAGAAGACACTAATGAGCTACCTGGTGCAGTTTTGATTAACTGTAATGGTGGGCGAATAGTGTTAGCAGTTGTATGAACAGCACCAGAAACTAGGCCGTCTACTTCGCCTTTTTCTAGCATTAATGTGCCGAGAACAACGTTATCTTCTAGTTGTTCACGAGCAACAACTTCTGTCATACCTTTATTTTTGCGTAGTTCAACTAAGCGAGGTACATAGATTTCACGCACTTCTTTAGGATTGACTAACTCAATACCTGTGCCTAATTCAACACCTTGTGCAGTTGCTACACGACGAATTTCTTCAGGATCGCCTAACAGTACGCAAGTTGCGATACCACGATCAGCACAAATTGCTGCTGCTTTAACTGTACGAGGTTCATCACCTTCTGGTAAAACGATACGCTTTTTCGCTTTACGCGCTAATTCTGTTAATTGATAACGGAACGCTGGTGGTGATAAACGGTTAGGACGTTCAGAGTTAGCGGTCAGTGAATCAATCCATTGTGTATTGATATGTTGAGCAACGTAGTTCTGAATTTTTTCAATACGCTCATGGTCATCAGCAGGTACTTCTAAGCTAAAGCTTTGCAGATTTAAAGAGGTCTGCCAAGTGTTCGCATTAACCATAAAGATTGGTAAGCCAGTTTCGAATGCACGTTCACAAAGTTGTTTGATAGGAGCATCGATTTGGTAACCACCCGTTAGTAGGATAGCACCAATTTCAACGCCATTCATTGCAGCAAGGCACGCTGAAACTAATACATCAGGACGATCCGCAGAGGTGACTAAAAGTGAACCTGGGCGGAAATGCTCTAACATGTGTGGGATACTACGTGCACAGAAAGTAACCGATTTAATACGACGGGTTTCAATATCGCCTTTATTGACGACAGTCGCATTTAAGTGTTTTGCCATATCTGTTGCACGGGTAGCGATTAAATCGAAGTTCCATGGAATGCAACCCAGTAAAGGCAGTGGGCTATTTTTTTCAATGGTTTTTAAATCGACATTTGAGATAATCGCTTTACTTGAATCATCAAAGATTTCAGATAAGTCAGGGCGAGTACGGCCTTGATCATCAACAGGTGCATTTAGTTTGTTAACAATAACACCGGTGATATTTTGGTTTTTTACACCACCGAATTCAGCACGTGCAAATTCGATACGCTCTTTTAGCTGTTCAACCGTGTTGTTACCTAATGCAGTAACGAAAACAATTTCAGCACCTAATGTTTTTGCAATTTCATAGTTTAATGATTGTGCAAAAGGGTGCTTACGCATCGGCACTAGACCTTCGATGAGAATAACTTCAGCATCAGCGGTATTTTCATGGTATCTAGCAACAATTTCTTCCATCAGAACATCTTTTTGGTTTGAGCTGAGCAGAGACTCAACATAATCCATGTTTAAAGGTTCTGATGATTGAATAGTGGAGTGAGAGCGGATAATCGCAGTTGTCTGATCTAATGCACCTTTTACGCGAGGTTGTGCAATAGGTTTGAACACGCTAAGGCGAACGCCTTTTTGTTCCATAGAACGGATAACACCCAAGCTGACGCTGGTTAAACCCACGCGTGTATCAGTTGGGACTAGCATAATTGTACGGGACACGGAAACCTCTTTAAATATCGGTTGCTCGTTATGTAAAACAGTACTGCCAGCATGACACTGGCAGTACATCAAAGAACTTAAGCGGTCAGGCGACTTGCATCCTGAGCGATAACTAATTCTTCATTAGTTGGGATAACAACAGCGAGACGGCTGTTATCGGTAGTGATAGTGCCTGATTTACCGAAACGTGCATCTAAGTTACGTTGATGATCGACTTCAAAGCCTAACAGAGCTAGTTTTTTCAGTGATAATTCACGTACCATTGCTGCGTTTTCACCGATACCACCAGTAAAGATAATAGCATCTAAACGACCTTCCATCAGTGCGCAGTAAGAACCGATGTATTTCGCTAAACGATGGCAGTAAACGTCCATTGCACGTTTAGCATCAGCTTTAGTGTCGTAGTTATCTTCAACATAACGGCAGTCACTAGTGACTTCTGTTAAACCTAATAGACCAGATTCTTTAGTTAGTAGTTTATTGATATCTTCAACGCTCATACCTAACGTGTCATGTAAATGGAACACGATAGCAGGGTCGATATCACCACTACGTGTACCCATCACTAAACCTTCTAATGGAGTCAAACCCATAGAAGTATCAACACATTTACCGTTAACGATAGCAGAAACAGAACCACCATTGCCTAAGTGGCAAGTGATTACATTCAGTTCATCAACAGGTTTGTTTAACATTTTAGCGGCTTCACGGGAAACAAAGAAATGGCTAGTTCCGTGAGCACCGTAACGACGGATGCTGTGATCTTTATATAAGCTGTATGGTAGTGCATACAGATAAGCTTCTTCTGGCATTGTTTGGTGGAATGCAGTGTCAAATACCGCAACCATTTTCTCAATTAAATGAGGGAATGCTTTACGCGCTTCTTCAATACCAATAAGGTGAGCTGGGTTATGTAATGGAGCAAATGGGATAGCAGCTTCAATACCTTTGATAACTTCGTCAGTGATCACGACAGATTTAGTGAACTTCTCACCACCGTGAACAATACGGTGACCAATTGAAGCAATTTGAGCAGACAGTTCTGGTTTTTCAGCCAGAATAGTATTTACGATAAAGTTTAATGCTTCGCTATGAGCAGCACCTGCGCCTAACGCAGCTTCATGTTTTTGGCCATCCATTTTCCACTTCAGGCGGGCTTCAGGAAGGTTGAAGCATTCAGCCAAACCTGAAAGGAATTCTTCACCATTTTCTGGGTTGATAATTGCAAATTTAAGAGAAGAACTACCGCAGTTCAGTACCAGCACCAGCTTACTTGACATGGAATTACCTATTTATCTTGTTGTCGTAGTGTCTTTTATATTATAAAGACGGTGGTTAATAAAACGTCAATCATAAAAGCCTATCGCATTACTATGATGACATTAATGACGCGCATCATGCTTAAAGTAAAAAACTTGATGCTAATTATAGTTGCCAATCATTAATTGGACGATTTTTATTCACCCATTAACTTTTCGCGTTAAAATCGGCGAAAAGGGTTGAAAATCACGCCGGCAAACAAAATATAGCGCTTTATTGCCACAAACCTTTAGAATGGGCACAGGATACAGAGTAAAGGCAACAAAGACAAAATATACTTAATTCTACTAAAAGATTTTTATTCTTTATAGATATTTTTTAAAAGTTACAGAAGAAATTGATTGAGGTCATTATGAGCGAACCGACAGTGACTCCTCCCGGCTTTTTTAAGAAGCTTCGTTTGGGTAATGAGTATTTAAAAACCTGGCCGGTTGAAAAGCAGTTAGCGCCTGTTTTCCCTGAAAACCGTATTGTCAAGGCAACACGATTTGGCATTCGCTATATGCCACCCATCGCCATTTTTACCATGACATGGCAGATTGCATTGGGCGGAAATTTAGGTCCCGCAATTACCACAGCGCTCTTTGCTTGTAGCTTACCAATGCAAGGATTATGGTGGTTGGGCAAGCGTGCATCAACGCCACTTCCTGCGGCATTATTACGCTGGTTTTATGAAATTCGCGCTAAATTTGAAGAAGCGGGCATTGCTTTAGCACCGGTAGAACAAACACCGACTTACCTTTCTCTAGCACATTTATTAAAACGTGCTTTTAAGCAACTTGATCGCTCTTTTCTTGATGATGTGTAGAACATTTGTTCTACCTTCGTCATTTGTCATTATTGTCCTTAGAATTACCCCGTTGAGATCAAAAAACGCGTCGTTAACACTACTCAATACTTTTGATTAATGTCATGCTCTCCTCAATGATTTCTTTGGAGAATTAATGATGGAAATGACACATGCACAACGCTTGATCCTCTCTAATCAATATAAAATGATGATGATGATGGATCCTGATAACGCTGAACGTTATCGTCGTTATCAGACAATCATTGAACGCGGTTACGGATTACAATTACGTGAACTAGACCGTGATTTTGATGAAATGTCTGAGGAGACTTGCCGTACCATTATTAACGTCATGGAAATGTACCATGCACTGCAAGTTTCTCGTGATAATTTAAAAGAACAAGAAATGCCTGATGCACGTCGAGTCGCATTTATCGGCTTTGATGCGGCGACAGAATCCCGCTATCTTAGTTATGTGCGTTTTATGGTGAATACAGAAGGGCGCTATACACATTTTGATAGTGGCAGTCATGGTTTCAACTCACAAACACCGATGTGGGAAAAATACCAAAGAATGCTGGCTGTTTGGTTAGCCTGCCCTCGTCAATATCACCTTAGCGCCGTTGAAATCCAACAAATTCTTAATGCGTAATAATAAGTAACGCATCATTCTAAGGTAGGCATAAATTATGGCGATCACATGTAAAGGTTTTCTGTTTGATTTAGATGGAACATTAGTTGATTCATTACCTGTCGTTGAATATTGTTGGGCGCTATTTGGTGAGCGCGTTGGCGTATCAACACAAGAAATTAATGACTATATCCATGGAAAGCCTGCCATTGAGTCGATTCGCCATTTTATGCCTAATGCTACTGAGCAAGAGGTAACAGAAACTTTTCGTTGGTTAGAAAAGTTAGAATCAACCCAAACAGAGGGCTTAGCACCTCTTCCGGGGGCCATTGAGCTAATTAACCACCTTAATGAATTAGATATTCCTTGGGCAATAGTGACTTCAGGTACCGTACCAATCGCATCAACGCGTCAATCTGTTACAGGTATTCCTGAACCCAAATATTGGGTTACAGCTGAATGTATTAGTAAAGGCAAGCCTGATCCTGAACCTTATCTTCTAGGCGCAAAAAAATTAGGTTTATTGCCACAAGAATGTGTGGTTTTTGAGGATGCAGCCGCAGGTATTTACTCGGGTTTAGATGCTGGATGTCAAGTGGTTGCTGTTCATGCCCCTCTCTCCCTCCCTCGTCGTAATGAGATTCATTTAATTATTGATTCTTTGAATGATATTCAAATCGAGAAGCAAGCTGAAAAAGTGATAATAACGCACAAAAGAGAGTCTTTTCTTTGATCATACTAGAAGATTTATTGATGTAAAAATGGTCTACTTATCAATGTAGTGAATTGATGTCTTAACCTGTTTTCACTTATTGCTGATCGAGGCCATTTTGAATAGCGAATTATTATGGGTTTTAAGCCTGCTATTGATAGCTATTGTCCTTTTTACGACCAACAAAATCCGCATGGATGTGGTCGCTTTACTTGTCATCATCGCATTCGTTCTTAGCGGTACACTTACTTTAAATGAAGCCACGGTAGGGTTTAGCGATCCTAACGTATTACTGATTGCAGCTCTTTTTGTTATTGGCGAAGGGCTAGTAAGAACCGGTGTCGCTTATCAAATGGGGGATTGGTTAGTTCGTGTTGCGGGTAGCAGTGAAGTTAAAATGCTGGTGCTATTAATGATATGTGTTGCAAGTTTAGGTGCATTTATGAGTTCGACAGGCGTTGTTGCCATCTTTATTCCTGTTGTACTGAGTGTTGCTGCTCGCATGAAAACATCACCAGGTCGTTTAATGATGCCTCTAGGTTTTGCGGGGCTTATCAGTGGATTGATGACCTTAGTGGCAACGCCACCTAATATGGTTGTTAACAGTGAATTAGTCAGAGAAGGTTTACCCAGCTTTCAATTTTTCTCCATTACGCCTATTGGTATCGCCGTATTATTAGCGGGCATTTTATATATGCTGGTAGTACGCCGTTGGTTAGGAAATAATGATAATGGCAAACATAAAGAGGCTTATCGTCGTACATTCCGTGATCTTATTCGTGATTATCAATTAGCAGGACGTGCTCGTCGTTTAGCGATTCGTAAAGGCTCTCCACTTATAGGGCATTCACTTGATGAGTTACACCTACGTTCTCGTTATGGTGCAAACGTTGTTGGCATCGAACGCTGGAGGCGGTTTCGGCGCGTGATGGTCAGCGCAACAGGGGGGACTGAATTAAGAGAGCGCGATGTTTTGTTAGTCGATATGTCAGCTAGTGATGTCGATTTACGCGAGTTTTGTCGTGAGCAGATGTTAGAGCCCATGGTATTGCGTGGAGAATATTTTTCTGAGCAATCCCGTGATGTAGGACTGGCTGAAGTATCAATGAACCCTGATTCAGAGTTATTAGGAAAATCATTAAGAGAAATTAAATTTCGTACTCGCTATGGATTAAATGTTGTTGCTATTCGTCGAGAAGGTAATGCGTTGCCGGGTAAAATTGTCGATGAACCATTACGCCTTGGTGATGTGTTATTGGTGATTGGTGATTGGAAACTTATTCGAATTTTATCAACTAAACCGCGTAATTTTATCGTATTAAATTTAGCCGCAGAAATTGAAACGGTTGCTCCAGCTTCATCTCAAGCACCTCATGCATTATTTTCGTTAGCATTAATGGTGGCATTAATGGTGACAAATGAAGTGCCTAATTTTATTGCGGCACTTATTGCTTGTTTATTAATGGGTAAATTCCGGTGCATTGATATGGAGAGTGCTTATCGTTCCATCCATTGGCCAAGCATTATTTTGATTGTAGGTATGATGCCTTTTGCTGCTGCATTACAAAAAACAGGTGGTATTGAGCTTATTGTAAACGGTTTAATGGATGTTGCGGGTAGTGCGGGTCCACAAGTGATGCTGGTATGTTTATTTATACTTTGCGCGTCAATCGGGTTGTTTATTTCGAATACGGCAACCGCGGTATTAATGGCGCCAATTGCTATTGCAGCGGCAAATCAAATGAATGTTTCACCACTCCCTTTTGCCATGGTGATTGGTGTTGCTGCCTCTGCTGCATTTATGACACCAGTTTCATCACCAGTAAATACGCTTATTCTTGAGCCCGGTGGTTATAAGTTTGCTGATTTTATGAAAATAGGCGTGCCATTTACGATTATTGTGATGGCAATAAGTGTATTTCTTATCCCACTATTATTTCCATTCTAAATATCAATATTTTTACTTTGCTGAAACGTCGTTTATTAATTAATAAACGACGTTTTTTATTTATTGACTGATGATTTTTTATGTGTTGCATATGTAATGCTGATGGATGTGTGTTTTTTTAAAATCTTTCTTAGAAAAAAAAGTATAGTCATATTATTGAGTTGAATATAATTTAATAAGAGAGATATATAATGGACATAAAGCTAGTAACTGCCCAAAAAAGCATTTCGATTTCAAATGATAAACATAGTCAAAGTGATAGGCGTATAAGTACCATATTAAACAGTAGTATAGACTTTAAAGCTAATGGAAATAATCGTACCTCAGAAGAAAGTAATAAAGTATTAAGTGGTAAAATAAAAGAGTTAATAATAGAAAAAAATATTCAGGGTAAATCAACAACAAGAGTGAATAATAAAAACAGTGTTTTTTCTAATGAGCACAATAAAAATATGACTCAAAGTGTTAGCGATGATTTAAAACAGATAAAACAGGCTATTTCTACACGTCATACTGTTTTTAAAGGATTGATTGCGAATAGTTTGATTAATAATAATAAAGAAAGTGTGGGGAATGAAATATTATCAAAATATAATAATTTCACCTCATTAGCACCTGAGTTTCATAATAAATCATCAAAAGCAATGAGTGATTTTTCTATTTCATTAGAATTAAAATATGCTGATGAGGCAATAATATTTTCTATATTAGAAAATAATAATAAGAATGATTCTGTTGAGTATGTAAAGGATTATTTAAATGAGAAATACCAAGGATATATAGATGCTAGAAAAAATAAATTAAACATCACTAACAGAGCGAAGAATATATTAAAAACAATGGGGTCAAATAAGTTTGATAAAAAAATAGAAAACCTTTTTGAACTTGTTAATGATTTTAAAAATAAAAATATCGTTAGAAATAAAAGTGATTTAAATACACATGATATCTTCCAAGGAATAACTCAAAATTATCTTAATGATAATAATATTCATGTTAATTTAGAACAAGCTGAAAATATTATTGAGAAAATGATAAAAGATAAAGGTCTAGAGTTTGCTGCTACATTGAACTCAGAAAAGCGATTGGAAACAGTTAATTCGGCAATTGACCAAGCATTAGATTATATGGAAGCACTAAAACTTTATGAAAATAAAAATGATATAATAAAGCTTGCTATGGGAAAAACAAAAAGTATCAATAGAAGTAATATGTTTATGCGAGGTGTGAAAGGAATAAGAAATTTAGTTATTGGTAAAGATAATAGCAAAATCGATAGACTAAATAAATTAACAGAAGGTTTGATCGTAAGTTTTGAATCCAATACATTGAAGCTTTTAGCAGAAAATATAAGGGAAATGGAAAATATAAAAAATATAAGTGATAATGATATTAATCCTGATAAAGACAGAGTGAAAAATGAAGATTGATTCATATCATTAAATCAATAAAAATTAAATTACAGCCTCAAATTTTAAGGTGAGTGATTATTGTTATCACTCACCTTTTTATAAAAATGTTTTACTTAATTACTCACTAATCTCATCTAGAGATAAACTAAAGCCTGGCACAAAAACGCTCATAAAATAGTCCATTTCAGGGCTATTTCTCTCCGCTAAGGTTTTTTCTAAGCGATTTTTAGCTAAATTAAATTCGCTATTGCCCGCAGCTAATTCTTCAAGGCATTTTAAATAAGCACATAAGCTATCGGCTTGTTTTACAATAAAGGTTTCTTCCTCACTATGTCGTTGCTCATCGATAAGAGGACGAAAATCGTCTTGTAACTCTTCGGGTAACATTTCAATCAATTTTTGCTGTGCGTATTTTTCTATTTTTTTATATTCATGAGCAATTTGTGGATTATGGTACTTAATCGGTGTTGGCATATCACCGGTGATCACTTCGCTGGCATCATGATACATCGCCTGTAATGCGATACGTTCTGCATTGACATTACCGTCAAACAACCGATTTTTAATTATGGCTAAGGCATGGGCAACGAAAGCGACCTGTAAACTGTGTTCAGAAACGTTTTCTTGGCGAATATTACGCATTAAAGGCCAACGAGTAATGAGTTTTAAGCGAGAAAGGTGGGCAAAAAAGTAACTCATAATATCTCCCAATTGCGTGATTGAAGGCATTATTGTGAGTGGATAGCCATCAGATGTAAACGCCAATAAAAAAAGAAAATAAAAAACGCAATATAACGGATTGTTATACTGCGTTTTGTTCTAATATAAGATAATTTTATTGGTGATAACCCACAATAAAACGACCAAATTTTTGAATTGCCATATCTAAATCATCTTCACGAGGAAGGGTGACAATACGGAAATGGTCTGGGTATGGCCAGTTAAACGCTGTACCTTGCACTAATAGCACTTTTTCTTGCAGTAATAAATCAAGGATCATTTTCTGATCGTCTTTAATACTGTAGCGATGTAAGTCAATTTTAGGGAACATATACAATGCACCCATTGGTTTAACACAAGATACACCTGGTATTTGATTGATGAGTTCCCAAGCGCGATTACGTTGTTCGTATAAACGGCCACCTGGCAGAATAAATTCACTAATACTTTGATAGCCACCTAATGCTGTTTGAATGGCATGTTGCATCGGGACATTGGCGCATAAACGCATAGAAGCTAGCATATTTAAGCCTTCAATATAACTTTTAGCATGCTTTTTAGGGCCGTTTAATACCATCCAACCTTGACGAAAACCAGCAACCCGATAGGTTTTTGATAAACCATTAAAAGTGACTGTTAATAAATCAGGCGCCATCGCTGCAATAGAGTGGTGCTCTGCATCATCATAGAGAATTTTATCGTAGATTTCGTCGGCAAAGATAATAAGGTTATGTTGACGGGCTATTTCAACGATTTCCAGTAAAATATCTTTACTATATACCGCACCTGTTGGATTGTTTGGATTGATAATCACAATACCACGGGTGTTTTTTGTAATTTTACTGCGAATATCATCGAGATCAGGGAACCAACCTTGTTGTTCATCACACATATAATGAACCGCATTTCCCCCAGAGAGAGAAACAGCAGCCGTCCATAAAGGATAATCAGGGGCTGGTACAAGCATTTCATCACCATTATTTAATAAGGCTTGCATTGCTTGTACGATTAATTCAGAAACACCATTACCAATATAGATGTCTTCAACAGTGACATCACGCATATCACGAGCTTGATAATGCTGCATGATAGCTTTACGCGCAGAGAACAGCCCTTTCGAATCACTATAGCCCTGTGAACTTGGTAGATTACGAATAACATCTACTAAGATCTCATCAGGTGCTTCAAAGCCAAAAGGTGCCGGGTTACCAATATTGAGTTTTAAAACTTTGTTACCTTCTTCTTCCAGACGTTTTGCTTCTTGCAAAACCGGACCTCTAATGTCGTAACAGACATGTTCGAGTTTATTTGATTTTTTAATTTGATTCATAGCGCGTTTACCTAATAGGGTCTGACGTGTATCTCCGCTGTGGCGACTTAACGACATTTATCGCCAATGACTATTCATATAGAAAGATACGAATAAAAAGGCTGTCCCAGCAAATAACTGTTCTATCACTGTACTCTTACGTTACAAACTTTTGAAGATGCTAGGTAATTTTTGGTGTAAAAGGTCAGTTTATTCTTAGAATACTATTTTGATAACTGATTGTATCGCTTATGTTGGTGTTATGTTTTACTTTTAAATTTAAAACCAGACTATTATTCCGAAGAGAGGGGGCTTTTTAGTGTGGTGATCAGAGATAAGTTGATGTGGTAGGCAGGTAGACGAAATGTTGCATAATCAATTATTGAATAATTTTATCGGGTTTGTATTATCTGACTTAATATATTAAATTTTCAAATAATATGGTTAAATCTACTTTATTCTATAGCAATCAATCAGTTTAAGTATAAATTAAATTTAAATCTTAAATTTAATTTATAGGGGAAGATACTTAAATTGGAGTGCATAGTTAAGGTAATTTAAATTATTTTCAAAATGTTAAAAATTATGCATGAGAAAGCAATATAGTATGATCCATGTCTAACTTGTGATGATGGTATACAGTTCTTTCTTGTGAATGCTTAAAATGATAATAAAATTTAATTTGTTACAAAAATATGCAATTCCTTTCTATCTAGGAGGTGTAAACGATAAGAAACAAATGTAAAGTAATCTGTATGTCTTTGCTCTCTTTTTCAGAGTAGAGTACTGTCTAAATCTGAAGTCTTTTTTAGACTTTTGATAAAAAACACCAGGTATATGTAATTTAAAAATCAAAAATAAGTGAAGAATAAACAATGATTAATGCAAATCGTCCGATAATGAATCTCGACCTCGATCTGCTTAGAACGTTTGTCGCTGTAGCAGATTTAAACACGTTTGCAGCTGCAGCTGCAGCGGTATGTCGAACCCAGTCTGCTGTTAGCCAGCAGATGCAACGTTTAGAGCAATTGGTGGGCAGAGAGCTTTTCGCCCGTCATGGTCGTAATAAATTACTTACAGAGCATGGCCTTCAATTATTAGGTTATGCGCGTCAAATTTTACGTGCAAACGATGATGCAACTGCGTCATTAACGTATAGCGATGCGGAAGGAGAGCTACGTATTGGTGCTTCTGACGACTCTGTTGATACGTTATTACCTTTTTTATTAAACCGTATCGCATCAGTGTATCCACGTTTAGCGGTTGATGTCCGTATTAAGCGTTCTCAATATATTGAAACAATGTTAGATAATCATGAAATTGATTTAGCATTAACAACGGCACGGATTGGGCATCATCCACGTACAGCATTACGTACAGCACCCGTGTTATGGCACTGTGCGCCTGATTTCCAAGTACAAATGAATGAACCTATCCCTTTAGTTGTCATGGATGAAACGAATCCGTTTCGTCAATTAGCAACGAATACACTCGATGATGCGGGTATTCAATGGCGTATTGCTTATGAAGCAGCCTCTTTATCTGCTGTTCGTGCTGCTGTAAATGCAGAAGTGGGTATTACAGCGCGTCCACTTGAAATGCAAAATGCCGATTTACGTATTTTAGGTGAAAGCGAAGGTTTACCGCGTTTACCTGAAACACAATATTGGTTATATCGTAACTTTGATGAACAAAATGAAGCGGTGTTAACTGTATTCAATGCAATTGAAAACAAGAAAACACCTTATACTGTCACTGCTCCTGAAGATATCAACTCTACGGAACTGGAATAATCATATTAATAATTGTGTAAATATTGTGTGTTAGAACACAAAAATTAAAGATTAAAAAAACAGTCAAATAAGACTGAGTAGTGATAAATAATGATAAACGGGAATAGATGCAATTAAACGCATTTACTCCCGTTTTTTTATTATCATTTTGGTGGATAGTAACATTATGTTAATATTTATGTTGATTTATGTATTCATCTTTGTGACATTTCATTCCATAACCCTCTCAACCACGTGTTAAAAAAATGTTTACCTTCCCCCCTGGTTAATCAGTTGTAGGATTTGTTAACAAATAAAAAGATTGTCTAGGTTTTAAGAGAATAAAAACACAAATCAAAATGGATATTTGACCTCCTCCACAATATTGGAAAGTTAATTTGTTAAAATTTGGATAAATTTTAAACTGATTAAGTATTTTTTCGACTATTTTGTGAGTTTGATCAAAAAAATAAGGCACATTTGCCTGTATTGAGTCAGGTTTTTCCTGAGATACTGGTGTAGTAAAATCGAATTATCGGTTAGACTAAGCGTGTTAGCAGAAAATTTGTAGGTTGACTGACACGTTTTAGCATTAGCCAGTAATTGTATGTTAAAAACGAGTGTTAAATTTGTTAAATCGCGATGGAAAACTGAGTGATTTGTCGCAAAGTTTTCCAAAAAAGAAGAAAGGTATAAATAGACTGTTATTATTTCTTTAATTAGCAAGTCTGTTTAATTCGCCTTTTTTTTCGTAATTAGAAATGTGGTGTAAACCGCCGGATAAGAGTTGGTTAATTGACACCACCTTTGATGAGTAAGCAATGAGTATGTCTACAACCACCGAAGTTATCGCCCATCACTGGGCATTTGCTGTCTTCCTCATAGGCGCATTGGGGTTATGTTCGCTCATGTTGTTGGGTGCCCGCTATTTAGGCGGACGCGCACAAGCAAGGGCAAAACATGTTCCTTATGAATCAGGTCTTGATTCTGTTGGCAGCGCTCGTCTGCGCATGTCGGCTAAATTCTATTTAGTTGCCATGTTCTTCGTTATTTTCGATGTTGAAGCACTGTTTCTTTATGCCTGGGCTGTTTCCGTTCGTGAAGTCGGCTGGTTAGGCTTTATTGAAGCATCAGTCTTCATCGCTATTTTATTAGCTGGATTATTCTATTTGGTTCGCATAGGCGCATTAGATTGGACGCCTGTCCGTTCTCGCCGTGAAACTGCGAGTAAAAGCCATGTTCGATTAACCAGCGGCAAACATCCGCAGCAGTAATAAGCGAGGCATTAGAAATGGATTATACACTCACCCGCATCGATCCGAACGGTGAGAATGACCGTTATCCCCTGCAATCACAGGAAATCGTCAGTGACCCATTAGATGCTCACGTTCATCGCAGCGTGTATATGGGAAAACTGGAACATGCGTTGCATGACGTTGTGAACTGGGGACGGAAAAACTCTTTATGGCCATATAACTTTGGTCTTTCTTGTTGTTACGTTGAAATGGTGACGTCATTTACGGCTGTGCATGACGTAGCACGTTTTGGTTCAGAAGTATTACGTGCATCCCCTCGTCAAGCTGACTTTATGGTGGTTGCGGGGACTTGCTTTACGAAAATGGCACCTGTTATTCAACGTTTATACGATCAGATGTTGGAGCCTAAATGGGTTATCTCTATGGGGGCATGTGCTAACTCTGGTGGTATGTACGACATCTATTCTGTAGTGCAAGGTGTGGATAAGTTTATCCCTGTTGATGTGTATATTCCTGGATGCCCGCCACGCCCTGAAGCTTATATGCAAGCATTAATGTTATTACAAGAGTCCATTGGAAAAGAACGTCGCCCATTATCATGGGTTGTCGGCGACCAAGGCGTTTACCGTGCCAATATGCAATCAGAACGAGAAAGAAAACACGGTGAGCGTATCGCAGTTAAAAATCTGCGTACTCCTGACGAAATTTAAAGGCTTTTGCCTAAGACGTAACCAGAGCAATGTGTTGCGATCATAGTAACCCTGATCAACGTTGTGGTGAATAGAAATGACCGATCAGATAGCGCAAAAAGGCGCTCGGCCAGCGTGGGAAACGACCGATCATATTGATGATCAGGTGGTTAATGAACTGCGTCAGAAATTTGGGCCAGATGCGTTTACGTTCCAGCCTACTCGTACTGGCATGCCAGTTGTTTGGGTTAAGCGGGAACAACTCATTGAGGTAATGCTATACCTCAAATCTTTACCAAAACCTTATGTCATGCTGTTTGATATGCATGGCTTTGATGAGCGTCTTCGTACACACCGTCAAGGCTTACCAGCAGCAGACTTTTCCGTTTTCTATCATCTGATATCAATCGATCGTAATAAAGATATTATGTTGAAAGTCGCATTAAGTGAAAATGATCTTAATGTTCCGACTATCACATCTCTCTTTCCTAACGCGAATTGGTATGAGCGTGAAGTCTGGGATATGTTTGGGATTGTCTTTAATGGGCACCCAAATTTACGCCGTATAATGATGCTTCCTGATTGGGAAGGTCATCCACTGCGTAAAGATTATCCTGCGCGTGCGACAGAGTTCGATCCTTATGTGCTGACAAAGCAGAAGCAGGATCTGGAAATGGAATCGCTGACATTTAAACCTGAAGAGTGGGGGATGAAGCGCGGTACGGAGAATGAGGACTTTATGTTCTTAAACCTCGGCCCTAACCATCCATCCTCTCACGGTGCATTCCGTATTATTCTTCAGCTTGATGGCGAGGAAATCGTCGACTGTGTACCTGATGTGGGTTACCACCACCGTGGTGCTGAAAAAATGGGTGAGCGCCAATCTTGGCACAGCTATATCCCATATACAGACCGAATCGAATACCTTGGCGGATGCGTGAACGAAATGCCTTATGTACTTGCAGTGGAAAAACTTGCCGGTATTGAAGTGCCTGAACGCGTTAAAGTCATTCGTGTCATGCTATCTGAGCTATTTCGTATTAATAGTCACTTATTGTATATCAGTACTTTTATCCAAGACGTTGGCGCCATGACGCCAGTGTTCTTCGCCTTTACTGATCGTCAGAAAGTTTACAACATTGTTGAAGCGATTACCGGATTCCGTATGCACCCAGCATGGTTCCGTATTGGCGGTGTTGCTCATGACTTACCTCGCGGTTGGGAACGCTTATTACGTGAATTTTTAGATTGGATGCCAAAACGTCTAGATTCTTACGTAAAAGCAGCACTGCAAAATAGCATCTTGAAAGGCCGCACTATCGGTGTTGCCTCCTATAACTCGAAAGAAGCGTTAGAGTGGGGTGTTACAGGTGCGGGTCTTCGTGCAACAGGAGTGGAGTTTGACGTACGTAAATGGCGTCCATATTCAGGTTATGAAAACTTTGAATTTGAAATCCCTGTCGCAAGTAATGGTGACTGTTACGATCGTGTAATGCTAAAAGTAGAGGAGTTACGCCAAAGCTTACGCATCTTGGAACAGTGCTATAAAAATATGCCAGAAGGGCCATTTAAAGCAGACCATCCACTGACAACGCCTCCACCTAAAGAGCGCACATTACAGCATATCGAAACGATGATTAACCATTTCTTACAGGTTTCATGGGGCCCGGTTATGCCTGCTAATGAATCATTCCAGATGGTTGAAGCCACTAAAGGGATCAACAGCTATTACTTAACCAGTGATGGCAGCACAATGAGCTACCGTACACGTATTCGTACGCCTAGCTTTGCTCATTTACAACAAATCCCAGCGGTTATCCGCGGTAGCTTGGTTTCTGACTTGATTGTGTATCTGGGAAGTATTGATTTTGTAATGTCGGATGTGGATCGTTAATCATGCAAAATGAATTAAACCAAAAAGATGATGCTGTGCAGATTGAAATTGTTGATGTCACGCACTCAAAGAAAGCGACGTTTGTATTAACTGAAGAAGAACGCGCTGAAATTGAACAAGAAAAACATCACTACGAAGATCCGCGAGCCGCGTCTATTGAAGCACTGAAAATTGTGCAAAAGAACCGTGGATGGGTCGAAGATGGCGCAATTTATGCGATTGCGGATGTTCTTGGGATCCCTGCTAGCGATGTTGAAGGCGTTGCTACGTTCTATAGCCAAATTTTCCGTCAACCCGTTGGTCGTCACATTATTCGTTTTTGTGACAGCGTGGTTTGTCATATTACAGGTTATCAAGGCATTCAAGCAGCAATTGAAAAGCATCTTAATATCATTCCAGGTCAAACAACACCAGATGGTCGCTTTACATTACTGCCAACCTGCTGTTTAGGTAATTGTGATAAAGGTCCTACTATGATGGTAGATGACGATACTCACAGCTTTGTTAAACCTGAAGAGATTGAAACGTTACTGGAGCAGTATCCATGACAGCAATTTCGGGAGCAAAACCGATTATTCGTAGCGCAGAAACGCACCCGCTAACGTGGCGCTTACGCGATGATCGTCAGCCTGTATGGTTGGATGAATACCGTGCTAAAAACGGTTATAAAGCGGCAGAAAAAGCATTAAAAGGTATGTCACCGACGGAAGTGACCACTGAAGTTAAAGATGCTGGTCTAAAAGGTCGTGGTGGTGCTGGATTCTCAACAGGCTTGAAATGGAGCCTGATGCCAAAAGATGAAAGCATGAATATCCGTTACATCCTTTGTAACGCAGATGAAATGGAGCCGGGAACATATAAAGACCGTCTCTTAATGGAAGAACTTCCTCATCTGTTAATTGAAGGGATGATTATCGGTGCTCACGCACTAAAAGCTTATCGTGGTTATATTTTCCTTCGAGGTGAATATGTTGAAGCCGCTAAGCATTTACGTCACGCAATCGAGGAAGCAAAAGCAGCAGGCTTTCTTGGTAAAAACATCTTTGGTTCAGGTATTGATTTTGAATTGTTTGTTCATACAGGCGCAGGTCGTTACATCTGTGGTGAGGAAACAGCCTTAATCAACTCATTAGAAGGTCGTCGTGCGAACCCGCGATCTAAACCTCCATTCCCCGCAACATCAGGCGCATGGGGTAAACCAACTTGTGTCAATAACGTCGAAACACTGTGTAACGTGCCTGCGATTATTGAACACGGTAAAGATTGGTATATCGGCTTAAGTGAAGGCAAAAGCCCAGATGCGGGGACTAAATTAATGGGATTCTCAGGTCGCGTGAAATTTCCGGGCTTATGGGAATTACCCTTTGGTACAACAGCGCGTGAGATCCTTGAAGATTACGCAGGCGGTATGCGTGATGGCCTTAAATTGAAAGCATGGCAACCAGGGGGGGCAGGTACTGACTTTCTCACTGAAGATCACCTCGACCTCCCAATGGATTTTGGCACGATTGCCAAAGCAGGTAGCCGTTTAGGCACAGCGCTTGCGATGGCGGTAGATAATGAAATTAATATGGTTTCATTAACGCGCAACTTAGAAGAATTCTTTGCGCGCGAATCTTGTGGCTGGTGTACACCTTGTCGTGATGGCTTGCCATGGAGTGTCGAAATCTTACGTGCGATAGAAAACGGTAAAGGTCGTCCTGGTGATATTGAAACCCTTGAGCATTTATGTCGTTCTTTAAGTCCAGGACACACATTCTGTGCTCACGCACCGGGTGCAGTAGAACCTTTACAAAGCGCCATTAAATATTTCCGTGAAGAATTTGAAGCGGGCATTATTCAAGAAGATTATACCAATGCCAACTTGATCAGAGGTATTCAGCCTAACTTGCTGAAAAGCCGCTGGTAATTTTTCACGACACATTCTAGGTTTAACGCCTGCTGTGCAGGCCTTTGGGAAGCATGCTGACTATGGCTACGATTCATGTAGACGGCAAAGAATATGAAGTTAACGGGGCTGATAACCTGTTAGAAGCCTGTCTTAATTTAGGCTTAGATATTCCTTATTTTTGCTGGCACCCAGCGCTGGGAAGCGTTGGCGCTTGCCGCCAGTGTGCGGTTAAGCAGTATCAAAATGCTGAGGATACCCGCGGTCGTTTAGTGATGTCTTGTATGACACCCGCGACTGATGGCACGTTTATTTCTATTGATGACGAAGAAGCGAAGAAATTCCGTGAAAGCGTTGTTGAATGGTATATGACAAACCATCCTCATGACTGTCCAGTTTGTGAAGAAGGAGGCAACTGCCACCTTCAAGATATGACGGTAATGACAGGTCACACTATGCGTCGCTATCGCTTTACAAAGCGTACACATAGAAACCAAGATCTGGGACCGTTTATTTCTCATGAAATGAACCGTTGTATTGCTTGTTATCGCTGTGTTCGTTATTACAAAGACTATGCTGATGGTACTGATTTAGGTGTTTTTGGTGCGCATAACAACGTTTTCTTTGGTCGTGTTGAAGATGGCACATTAGAGAGCGAATTTTCGGGTAACTTAGTTGAAATTTGTCCGACAGGTGTATTTACTGATAAAACTCACTCATCGCGTTATAACCGTAAGTGGGATATGCAGTTTGCACCAAGTATTTGCCAAGGCTGTAGCATGGGCTGTAATACAAGCCCAGGTGAGCGTTATGGCGAACTACGTCGTATTGAAAACCGTTATAACGGGACAGTGAACCGCTATTTCCTCTGTGACCGTGGTCGTTTTGGCTATGGTTATGTGAATTTAGCAAGTCGACCTCGCCAACCTAAAAAACGTTTAGGAAGTAACTGGTTAGAGATCAATGCTGTACAAGCAACTCAAGCTGCCGCGGATATGCTGAAGAAAAGCCAGCGTATTATCGGCATTGGCTCACCACGTGCAAGTATCGAAAGTAACTTTGCATTACGTGAAGTTGTGGGGGCTGAAAACTTCTATAGCGGTATTTCTGCATCAGAGCAGAAACGTTTGACATTAATGCTAGAGATTTTACAGAAAGGTGGTGTTCATACGCCATCTCTGCGTGAAATTGAAGATTACGATGCGGTTTTAGTGTTAGGTGAAGATTTAACGCAAACCGGTGCTCGTATGGCATTGTCTGTACGCCAAGCAGTGAAAGGTAAAGCACGCGAAATGGCTGCCGCTCAAAAAGTTGCTGACTGGCAAATTGCTGCGATTATGAATATCGGGCAACGTGCGAAATATCCTCTGTTTGTGACTCATGTTGATGAAACTCGTCTTGATGATGTTGCTGCGTGGAGTTATCGCGCCCCGGTTGTTGATCAAGCACGCTTAGGTTTTGCAATTGCCAATAACATTAATGGTGAAGCACCTGCGGTTGATGGCATTGATGAAGCGCTGAATAAACATATCGAGATGGTTGTTCAAGCACTTTCTCAAGCGAAAAAACCACTAATTATCAGTGGTAGTCATGCAGGTAGCGAAGACGTTATTAAAGCTGCTGCCAACATTGCGTTTGCATTAAAAGCAAAAGGTAATGAAGTAGGGCTTTCGTTTGTTGCTGATGATGCAAACAGCATGGGGCTTGCTATGATTAATGCGCAACCTATTGATAATGCTTTAAAAATTATGCGCAGTGGTCAAGCTGACACCGTTGTTGTTATGGAAAATGACTTATATCGCCATTACGATGCCAACATGATTGATGATGCGATTGCGAAAGTTGATAACTTAATTGTTATTGACCACCAGCAAACAGAAATTATGGCGAAAGCACATCTGGTTCTTCCTGCATCTTCGTTTGCTGAAAGCGACGGAACAATGGTGAGTCAAGAGGGTAGAGCACAACGTTACTTCCAAGTTTTCGAACCTTCTTTCTATAACAAAGAAGTGGTGATGCATGAAAGTTGGCGTTGGTTAAGTGCAGTTGATTCACAATGGCATGAAAGAACGTTAGATTGGACTCAGTTAGACGATGTGATTGAGCATTGTGCAACAAGTCTTCCTCAGTTTGCAGGCATTGTTGATGCAGCCCCGAATGCGTCATTCCGTATACGTGGTCAAAAACTAGCGCGTGAGCCACATCGTTACAGTGGTCGTACTTCCATGTTGGCAAATGTATCTGTTCATGAACAACGCCAACCAAAAGATATCGATACGCCATTTGCATTCTCAATGGAAGGTAATAACAGCCCAACAGCACCTCGCCAACAAATTCCATTTGCATGGGCTCCGGGTTGGAACTCACCTCAAGCATGGAACAAATTCCAAGCAGAAGTGGGTGGGAGCTTACGCTTTGGCGATCCGGGTGTACGCTTAATCGAAAGTGGTGATAATACACTTGACTACTTCACAGATATTCCTGCGCCATTTAATGCCCAGAAAAATCAATGGATTGTCGCACCTTACTACCGTTTATTTGGGAGTGAAGAGTTATCGCAACGCGCGGAAGTTATCCAATCTCGTATGGAAACCGCTTATTTGACATTGAGCGAATCTGATGCACAAGCATTAGCGTTAACTCAAGGTCAGCAAGCGATGTTTACTTATGAAGGTCGTGAATTCACCTTACCTGTGAAAATTAGTGCTCACCTGACTCAAGGTCAAATCGGCTTGCCGTTAGGTATGGCAGGTATTTCTCCATCGCTGGTGGGTGTATCGGTTCGTCAACTGCGGGGTATTGCATAATGAGCTGGTTATCTCCTGAAGTTACAGAGATTTTACTCACTGTTCTAAAAGCCGTGGTGATCTTGCTTGTCGTGGTCACCTGTGGTGCTTTTATGAGTATGGGGGAACGCCGATTACTGGGGTTATTCCAAAATCGTTATGGGCCTAACCGTGTAGGTTATGCAGGTTCAGCACAGCTAATCGCGGATATGATCAAAATGTTCTTTAAAGAGGACTGGATCCCAAAATTTGCTGACCGCTTTATCTTCACCATAGCACCAGTAATTGCGTTTTCATCTTTATTGCTGTCATTTGCCATTGTACCGGTTAGTTCAACATGGGTTGTTGCTGACTTAAACATTGGTATTTTATTCTTCTTGATGGTTGCGGGTATCGCGGTTTATGCCGTGTTATTTGCAGGTTGGTCAAGTAATAATAAATATTCATTGTTAGGTGCAATGCGTGCGTCAGCACAAACCGTAAGTTATGAGGTGTTCTTAGGACTCTCAATCTTAGGGGTTGTTGCTCAAGCAGGTTCTTTTAACTTGACAGATATTGTGAATTCACAAGCGAATATGTGGAATGTTATTCCACAATTCTTTGGTTTTATTACGTTTGCGATTGCCGGTGTTGCTGTTTGTCACCGTCATCCATTTGACCAACCAGAAGCAGAGCAAGAGCTTGCGGATGGTTATCACATTGAATATTCCGGTATGAAATTCGGTTTGTTCTTTGTCGGTGAATATATCGGGATCGTTGCGGTATCAGGTCTTATCGTGACGTTATTCTTTGGTGGTTGGCAAGGTCCTTTCTTACCGTCATTCATTTGGTTTGCACTGAAAACAGGATTCTTCATGATGATGTTTATTCTTATTCGTGCTTCGTTACCGCGTCCGCGTTACGACCAAGTGATGTCTTTTGGTTGGAAAATTTGCTTACCGTTAACGCTTATCAATCTGCTGGTAACTGCTGCAGTGATACTTTACAACGCTCAATAAGGGGTGATTGAACCATGACTTTAAAAGAGTTATTGACTGGTTTCGGCACCCAGGTACGAAGCATTTGGATGATTGGCTTACACGCTTTCGCCAAACGTGAAACACAGATGTACCCGGAAGAACCTGTCAATGTTGCACCACGCTATCGTGGACGTATTGTATTGACGCGTGATCCCGATGGTGA
Source organism: Proteus sp. G2626 (assembly GCF_009915985.1). Taxonomy (NCBI): domain Bacteria; kingdom Pseudomonadati; phylum Pseudomonadota; class Gammaproteobacteria; order Enterobacterales; family Morganellaceae; genus Proteus; species Proteus sp. G2626. The sequence continues at coordinate 170,932 of NZ_JAABNH010000026.1, forward strand.
AGAGCGCTGTGTTGCTTGTAACTTGTGTGCAGCAGTCTGTCCAGTTGGCTGTATTTCATTACAGAAAGCAGAACATGAAGATGGTCGTTGGTATCCGGAATTTTTCCGTATCAACTTTTCTCGCTGTATTTTCTGCGGTTTATGTGAAGAAGCTTGCCCAACAACGGCGTTGCAATTAACGCCGGATTTCGAAATGGGTGAGTTTAAACGTCAGGATCTGGTTTATGAAAAAGACGATCTGTTGATTTCTGGACCCGGCAAATATCCTGAATATAACTTTTACCGTAAAACAGGTATGGCGATTAATGGCAAAGACAAAGGTGAAGCAGATGATGAAGCTAAACCTATCGATGTCAAAAGCCTGTTACCGTAAGGAGCGATATTCATGGAATTTGCATTTTACATCGCGGGGCTGATTGCCATCCTTGCAACATTGAGAGTTATCACTCATACCAATCCAGTACACGCACTGTTGTACTTGGTGATTTCCTTGATTGCACTCTCTGTGGTTTTCTTCTCGTTAGGTGCCTATTTTGCAGGAGCATTAGAAATCATTGTTTACGCTGGCGCCATTATGGTGTTGTTCGTTTTCGTGGTAATGATGCTCAACTTAGGTAAATCTGTCGTTGATCAAGAGAGAAAGTGGCTACAACCGAAATTTTGGATTGGACCTGCACTTTTATCTTTGGCGCTATTAGCGGTGTTAATTTATGCCATTAGTAGTGTCACTCACGGCGAAATTGCTGGAGAAGTGATTGGCGCGAAAGAGGTCGGTATTAGCTTATTTGGGCCGTATATTCTGGCTGTTGAGTTAGCATCTGTTCTCTTATTGTCTGGATTGATTGTTGCTTATCACATTGGTCGTGATCAGAGCCATGACGATCTCGTTGAAAACGAAAACGCAGGGGAGCAAAAATGATACCTCTTCAACATGGTTTGATCTTGGCTGCGGTACTGTTTGTGTTAGGTTTTACCTGCTTAGTACTTCGCCGCAACCTGTTGTTTATGTTGATCGGACTAGAAATTATGATTAATGCAGCTGCACTGGCGTTTGTTGTCGGGGGTAGCTTTTGGGGTCAAACAGATGGTCAGATAATGTATATTCTGGCAATCAGCTTGGCAGCGGCAGAGGCAAGTATTGGTTTGGCATTGTTGTTACAGCTTCATAGACATCGCCAAAACATCAATATTGATACAGTTAGTGAGATGCGCGGATGAATATACTCTATTTAACCATTCTGCTACCACTGCTGGGATTTTTACTGCTTGCTTTCTCACGTGGTCGTTGGTCTGAAAACGTATCTGCATGGATTGGTACTGGCTCGGTTGGTTTATCGGCGTTAGTGACACTTTGGGTGGGGATGGATTTTTTTGCCAATGGGCAAGAAACTTCTGTTCTGACTTTATGGAACTGGATGTCAGCAGGGAATTTTAATATTCCGTTCACGCTGGTTCTTGACGGCCTTTCATTAACCATGCTGGGTGTTATTACCGGTGTTGGCTTCCTTATTCATATGTATGCATCGTGGTATATGCGTGGCGAAGAAGGCTATTCTCGTTTCTTTGCTTATACCAACTTATTTATCGCAAGTATGGTTGTTTTAGTACTGGCTGATAACATGATGTTGATGTATATGGGGTGGGAAGGGGTTGGTCTATGTAGCTACCTGTTAATTGGTTTCTATTATAGCAATCCTGCTAATGGCGCAGCGGCGATGAAAGCGTTTATTGTAACGCGTATCGGTGATGTATTCTTAGCGATTGGTATGTTTATCCTGTTTGACCAATTAGGGACATTGAGCTTCCGTGAAATGGCAGTGCTTGCTCCTGAACAATTAGCAGTAGGCTCAAGTGTCATTAACTGGGCAATGTTAATGGTATTAGGCGGTGCCGTAGGTAAATCTGCACAGCTTCCATTACAAACTTGGTTAGCGGATGCTATGGCAGGCCCAACACCGGTATCTGCATTAATTCACGCTGCAACCATGGTTACAGCGGGTGTGTACTTAGTGGCACGTAGCAATGCGCTATTCTTAATGGCTCCAGATGTGCTGGAATTAGTTGGTATTATCGGTGCAATCACATTAGTTTTAGCGGGTTTTGCTGCGTTAGTACAAACAGATATCAAACGTATTCTTGCCTATTCAACCATGAGCCAAATTGGTTATATGTTCTTGGCTTTAGGCGCCCAAGCTTGGGATGCGGCAATTTTCCACTTAATGACTCACGCTTTCTTTAAAGCATTACTGTTCTTATCAGCAGGCTCTGTGATTATCGCCTGCCACCATGAACAGAATATCTTTAAGATGGGCGGGTTACGTAAGAAGATCCCATTTGTTTATGCTTGTTTCTTAATTGGTGGTGGCGCATTAGCCGCATTACCATTGTTAACAGCAGGGTTCTTCAGTAAAGATGAAATCTTATGGGGTGCGTACTCAAACGGGCATTTTAACTTAATGCTAGCGGGGCTAGTTGGCGCATTATTTACGTCACTTTATACCTTCCGTTTGATTTTCATCGTATTCCATGGTGAAACCAAAACCGAAGCACACCAAGTGAAAGGTTTTACACATACTTTCCCATTAGCAGTATTAGCACTGTTATCAACGTTTATCGGTGCGTTAATTACTCAACCGTTAGGTGCTGTTTTCCCTGAAGGAAACGCATCGCATGATGGTAAGTATGTGTTAGAAATACTTTCTGGTGTGGTAGCGATTGTAGGCGTTGCCATTGCAGCATGGTTATACCTGAAACAGCGTCAATGTGTTTCTAAGGTTGCCAATACTCGTACAGGTCGTTTCTTCTCAACATGGTGGTTCCATGCTTGGGGATTCGATGCACTGTATGAAGTGCTGTTTGTCAAACCTTATAAAGGGGCAGCGTGGCTTATCCAAAATGATCCTGTTAACCAATTCTTTAATCTGTTCGGTTATCTGCTTAAAGGTACCAATAAAGGATTAAGTTTCAGTGAAAATGGATTAGCTCGTTGGTATGCGGCTTCTCTCGGTTTAGGTGCAGTGCTGGTTATCGCTCTGCTGCTTCTGGTTTAATTAAGGGACACATTGCGCCATGTTATTACCCTGGCTAATACTTATTCCCTTCATCGGTGGCCTGCTAAGTTGGCAGGCTGAACGAATCGGCTCGCAAGTTCCTCGCTGGGTTGCGTTGCTGACGATGGGATTAACACTCGTTATTTCTGTGCAACTATGGTTGCAGGGCGATTATCAACTACTTAGTGCCGATGGAGCACCACGCTGGACAGAGTATTACTTTGTACCGTGGATCCCTGCGTTAGGGATCAACATTCAATTTGCACTTGATGGTATGTCATTGCTGATGACTGTTTTAACCGCGATTTTAGGTATTTTAGCGGTGCTCTCTTCGTGGGGTGAAAACCAGCCATCACAAGGTGCTTTCCATTTTAACCTGCTGTGGATCTTAGCGGGTGTAATGGGGGTATTTTTAGCGACGGACTTGTTCTTATTCTTCTTCTTTTGGGAAATGATGTTGATCCCAATGTATTTCCTGATTTCTTTATGGGGACACAAAGGAAGTAGCGATAAAGCACATGTTAGTGCAGCAACAAAATTCTTTATTTATACACAGGCAAGTGGCCTGTTAATGTTGCTGGCCATTATCGGTTTAGCGGTCGCTTTCTATAGCAAAACAGGTATTTGGACGTTTAGCTATGACACCTTATTGCAAGCACACACAGTATTAGGTGCTGAACTGCAATTTATTTTGATGTTAGGTTTCTTTGCTGCATTTGCGGTAAAAATGCCAATCGTCCCTGTTCATGGTTGGTTAGCAGATGCACATGCAGAAGCACCAACAGCAGGCTCTGTTGACTTATCCGGTATTTTGCTAAAAACAGCGGCTTACGGTTTATTGCGTTTTAATTTGCCATTATTCCCAGAAGCATCAGCGTTGCTTGCTCCTGTGGCAATGTGGTTAGGTTTAATTACCGTATTTTATGCTGCACTGTTAGCATTTCGTCAGACAGATATTAAACGTCTTGCGGCTTACAGTAGTATTTCTCACATGGGCTTTATCGTGATTGCGATTTATGCTGGCTCTGTATTGGCTTATCAAGGTGCCATCATTCAGATGATCACTAACGGTTTGTCAGCTGCAGGTCTATTTATCATGTGTGGCATGCTGTATGAACGCTTAGGTACGCGTGATATGAATCAAATGGGTGGATTGTGGAAAAGCATTCGTTTCTTACCTGCGTTTTCACTGTTCTTTGCGGTAGCTTCTTTAGGGATGCCAGGAACAGGTAATTTCGTCGGCGAGTTTATGATCCTGTTTGGTACTTATGGCAACTTTAAGCTGATCACCATTATTTCGGTCTTTGGTTTAGTCTTCGCATCTGTTTACGCGTTGTGGATGATGCAACAGGCTTACTACGGTTCACCGAAAACAGCTGAAAGAACCTATAAAGGGTTGGATCTGAGAGAATTCTTTATTCTGATCACGTTGGTGGTTTTACTGGTTATTTTAGGCTTCTTCCCACAACCAGTGTTAGACACCTCAGCATCAGCGATGGAAAATCTCCAGACTTGGTATTCCGCTTCTATTTCAACAGTAAGGCCGTAATTCGCCATGACAATAACTCTTGAACAATTGATCGCAATGCTACCGCTATTAATCGTCGGATTGACGGTGGTGGTTGTAATGCTGTCCATTGCGTGGCGACGCGATCATTTCACCATTGCCACTTTGACAGCAACGGGTTTCATCATTGCGCTGGGATCACTCTATTACGTTAATGCATTAGGTGTAGTGGATGTGACCACGCTTTACCATGTTGATGGATACTCTAGCTTCTTTACTGCACTTGTTATTCTTTCTGGTCTTGGAACTATCGCTTTTGCTTATCCTTGGTTAGAAGGTTATCAAGATAACAAAGAAGAATTTTATTTGCTGATTGCGATTGCCGTAATCGGAGGGATTTTACTCTCTTCAGCTCACCATTTCGCATCGATGTTTATTGGTATCGAATTACTGACATTGCCACTATTTGGTCTTATCGGTTATGCGTTCCAACAACGTCCATCACTGGAAGCGGGTATCAAATACATGCTGCTTTCAGCGGCAGCATCTTCCTTCTTACTGTTTGGTATGGCTCTTCTCTATGCAGAAGCAGGAAACCTCTCCTTTACTGCTATGGGACAAAGCTTAAGTGATAGCAATATCCATAAACCATTAGTGCTTGCAGGCTTAGGCATGATGTTGGTGGGAATTGGGTTTAAATTATCTTTATTCCCATTCCAGTTATGGACACCTGATGTTTATCAAGGTGCACCAGCACCAACAGGGGCATTCTTAGCCACTGCAAGTAAAATTGGTATTTTTGCAGTTGTGATGCGTTTATTCCTAGAAGCGCCAGCGGCGGATAGTGAAACCTTGCGTATGATCTTAGGTTTCATGGCGATTGCCTCTATCTTGTTTGGTAATATTATGGCGTTAACGCAAAAAAGTGTGAAACGTTTACTAGGCTACTCTTCTGTATCCCATCTCGGTTATTTGCTAGTGGCATTAATTGTATTGCAATATAGCCCTATCTTAGCTCAAGAAACGGCTGAGATTTATTTAGCCGGTTACTTATTTGCAAGTTTAGGGGCATTTGGAGCCATTGCGGTAGCTTCAAGTCCGTACCGCGAGCGTGAGATGGATTCATTAGAAGATTACCGTGGATTATTCTGGCGCCGTCCTGCGGTTGCTGTGGTTATGTCACTGATGATGTTATCACTGGCAGGTGTACCAATTACTTTAGGTTTCATTGGTAAACTGTATGTGATTATTGCAGGTATTAACTCAAGCTTATGGTGGTTAACAGGTATGGTCGTGTTAGGTAGTGCGATCGGGTTATTCTACTATTTGCGTGCCGCTACTATTGTCTTCTTACGTAAACCAGACAATGACAATACGCCTGCAATTGCCACAACATCACAAAATATGGCGACATTTGTTGCATTAATCTGTGCAATTGTTGTTGTCGCATTAGGTGTATGGCCACAACCGCTTATTGAATTGACAAATTTTGCGATTATTGCGCCCGTCGTAAATTAATCGTAATTATAGAAAATTCAAATAATAAAACGGCTCTTTTTATAGAGCCGTTTTTTATGGATTAAATTTCAGTGTTTTTGATTTGACCTTTATTGCCATAATATAAAGTAAAATCATCTAGGAATGGAAAAATAGGGGTAAGAATTTTTTCTGTTAATAATATATTACTTTTTAATTTTGTAAGTTGCGAGTTGATCATTTCCCAATATTTATTTAACAATTCTAACTGTTCAATAAATATCCTTAAAAAAGGATCTATATCGGTTAATTTATAGTAATGCTTTAATGTAAATAATGTATTTTGTTTCTTATTTTTTAATTGATTAAGTTGCTTTATTTGTGAAAGACAGAGCGCAGTGAGTTGATGGCGAGTTTCAACAACTTTAGTGTATGAAAAGCCATGATTTAATGTGGAAAATAACTTATTAAGTATTTCTATTAATGAAGATAAAATACTTTTTTCTTGATTTTCAATGTTAAGTGCTTCAATTTCTGATTTTAAAGGAATAGAACCCTTAAAAAGATCGAAAAAGCTCTGTTTGTTTAAAATATCTTCACTTTTTCGTATGATATTGAGCTCTTGTTTTGTTTTTTCAGCTTCATACTCTAATGTTGAAATATGAGTAGTTAATGTACTGACAAGATTTTCTTTTTCAATAATAAAAGGCATCACTCTATCATTAACAAACTGTGTTTTGAGTTGATTAATCTCTGATAATAGAAATAAATAATGTTTATCAATGATTTTTTTTGTTTCATCAACTTCATTTAGAAAGATATCTAATATCTCTTTTTTTTCCTCTTCTAATTTTATTTTTAAACCGATATCGAGTGAGTCTTTTTTTATTTCATTCTCAATTTCGTTAATTATTTTAAATGTATCATTAAGTAATTTCTGTCTTAGCCTGTTTTTTAAAACAAGTGAGAAATAGATAATGTTCTCTATGTTTTTATTGTTTCTTTCTAAAAATAAAGTTAATTCATTATTAAAGTCGTTATTCATGTAACATTTATTGTTACTTAAGTAAAGAATATTTCGATAAGCATGAAATAATTTTGTATGTTCAAATAGTATTTCAGGTGTTATCTGTTTTTCACTATTATTCATAACAATTTCCTTTTGTTAATTTGATGAATAAAAAGAAGAGAGCGCATTATCAAACGAAGTAAAAATTTCTTTTGAATATCCAATAACCATATACCAAGGTGAAATGATTTTTTCTAAATAAATACTAAATTTAATAAGCTCTAACGCATTGTTTATTTTATTAAAGTTACTTATTGATGCATCTATTTCTGTAATTATGGCTTGCCATACATATTCAATATGTTCAAGTGCTATATTCGTATCTTCTATAAGCTGTTCAATTTCGTCTAATTCAATATAAAGGGAGTTTAAATGAAGGGATAGGTTAGTATAAATATCTATCTCCTTATTAAGACTTTTTACTTTTTCTATTGATTCATTTCTCTTTTTACGTATTTTTTCAGCTTTAGCACCAAAAATCCCCCCTGTAATAATAACGCCAATAATACCGGCCGCAAGCCCTGTAAAAGCAAGGCCAACATAATTTCTATATTCCTCTTTTAATATCTTAATATCTTCAATCAATAAGTCTCTCTCATCAGTAAGAGAGATATTATTACTATTGTAGAATTCATTAATAAGTCTCTTTTTATTAAGTACTTCATGATATATAGAGTGATGTTGTATATTACTACTGTCTTTCCCTCCCATTATTTTACTTCTAAAAGTAGATAAACTATTTTTTATCTTAAGCGTTTTATCTCGTTCAATTTCGATATCTTCTTTCATGCTTTCTAATATATGAATAAGCTGAGTCGAAATCTTTTTATCTTGATCAGTATATTTAATTCCTGCTAATTCTTGATCAGAAAGATCATTTATAATAGTCGAAATTTTAACTAATAATGGCATTTGACTAATGAATGAAATGATATTTTCGCCAGTGAACGTTATTTCTCTACCGATAATTTCTAAATCAATAGCTTGTTGTTTTATTGCATATTCAATTTTATTCCATTCAAAGGCATGTTCTCGTATTCGAACAAAAAGAGACAGAATATTATCAGAGGAGAGTTGTTGTATGCTTATTTCATTGTAACCAATAAAATTGACAACATCTTCTAATTTGTAAGGAAGTGAAAGTGCTTTGTTAATATAAGATTTTATCTTAATCAAATCATGAGAAGTAACAATCCCAGGTAATCGACCATTTTCGATATCTATTCCTAGTATTAAACCGAGTGCAACTTTAGGAATATCGGGCGCTTCGATAATTTTATCTACATGTTCATAGGTGGTTGTATCCATATAACCTCTCTTATGTATAATGATTTTTTATCTATACAGCTTTATCTTAGAATGAATTGTTTACTATTTAGGATTTACAGATTAACGCTTCTACTTTGTAACATGAAAAATACAAAACTTTGATAAATGACAAAGGTTATAATTAATCAGCCCTTTGATAATTCGTATAGAGACGTATAATCTCCCTTTTAATTAGTTGTGGGTATTTGGAGTGGAAAAGGTTAATCCTGTGTTTTCGACACTGTACGAAAAAGTTAAAAAAATAGATCTGACAGCACAAGGTAATCTTTTACATTTGAAAGTCACCTTGCCATCAGAGGTTTCGTTTTCATTGCTCTCATGGCTTGCCGCTCAGGTATATTATCCGCAATTTTATTGGCAACACCGTGATGAGCATGAAGAAGTGGCGGCGTGTGGACAATTATGTTGTTTCAATCATATTCAAGACGCTCGCCAATTTTTAGTTACCCATCAGTCGGATATAAATATTGATGATGTGCGTATTTGGGGCTTAAATGCGTGGGATACCATTATTCCTGGTCGCATAGATGAAATAAACGGGGATGATGCTTACCTTTTTTTACCTCGAATTGAAATTAGGCGCCACCAGCAACAACTTTCTATTCATTTAAATCTACTCGGTGAGACAGATAAAAAAGACTCCTTAGATTTTTTGCAAACATTAAATCAATCACAAGATATTGAACCTCTCTCTGTTTCTGTGACGCAAGTTAATCACTCTTTAACGCAAGAGCAGTGGACTCATTATCTTAATATTGCATTGGATGAAATTAGCCAAGGTTTATTTGAAAAAGTGGTGCCAGCAAGGGCGACATGCTTAACATTAGATAACCCGCTTAAAGCCATTCAATTTATGAAAGCAAGTCGTGATGTCAATCATCATTGTTATCACTATATGCTGGCGTTTTCACCTTCAGATGCCTTTATGGGCTCAACCCCCGAAAGATTATATAAGCGTGATGAGTTGATGTTGTATACCGAAGCGTTGGCTGGAACGGTAGCCAGTTCGGATAATGAGCAACAAGCAACGGAGTTTGCTGAGTGGTTGATGAATGACAAAAAAAATCAGCATGAAAATCTGGTTGTGGTTGATGATATTTGTCAACGCTTACAAGGTGGTGTTGAGGGTATTGATGTCTCGCCAGCAGATGTTATTCGCTTACGTAAAGTACAACATCTTCGTCGTTATATTCATGGCAAATTAATCTATTCAGATGATATTGATTGTTTAAAACGATTACAGCCAACCGCTGCGGTATGTGGGTTACCTCGTAGTGTGGCTCGTGCTTTTATTCGTCAACATGAGCCCTTTGAGCGCCGTTGGTATGCGGGTTCTGCGGGGTATTTATCGCTTCCTCATGCAGAATTTGCAGTAAGCTTACGTTGCGGTGAATTGCATGATGATACCTTGACTTTGTATGCTGGTGCGGGAGTTGTGGCAGGCTCTGATCCACAACAAGAGTGGACGGAAATTGAAAATAAAGCTGCAGGTTTACGAACATTGTTAGAAAAAGAAAGTTAATTTTTTACAGAAAATCTCAGTTTGAATAAATAGCATCAGTAATTATCATCATCTTTGATGAGTCGTTTTTTAAAGCCAGTTATTTAGTGCTACTCTGCAAATAACTTCTGCTAGTTGTTAACTAATTGATGCTATTCTTTAACTCTGTAGCGTTATTTATTCTTATTCTTAACGATAAAAAAGAGCGCTTTGATAATAAGGCGGATAATTCGCCTAAATAATGCACTTTTTGAGTGTTTTTTTAACGATTTATTTAACGAAAACTTCTGTTCATTGAACTAGGCTAAGGAAAAGTATTTAGGAACAGATATTATAATAGTCATTGCAGGTTTTCGTTGTTGGGATGATCAATGTCTAATAGTTCGTTTAATCGCCAATGGGCTAAAGTTATACTCGAAGCTTTGACTCGTCATGGTTTACGCCATATCTGTATTGCACCCGGATCACGTTCGACTCCTTTAACACTCGCCGCTGCAGCTAATCAAAAATTAATATGTCATACGCATTTTGATGAACGTGGGCTTGGGCATTTAGCCTTGGGGCTAGCAAAAGCAACGAAAGATCCGGTTGCTGTGATTGTGACATCGGGTACTGCTGTCGCTAATTTATATCCAGCCTTAATTGAAGCAGGATTAACGGGGGAGCGTGTTATCTTTTTAACCGCAGACCGACCACCTGAATTAATTGATTGCGGTGCAAATCAAGCTATCCGTCAGCAAGGGATTTTTGCAACGCACCCTTCACAAACGCTCTCTTTGCCTCGACCGACAACAGATATTTCTGCAAGCTGGTTAGTGTCTACACTTGATAATGCGATGAATATATTGGTTCATGGCGCATTACACGTCAATTGTCCTTTTGCTGAACCTTTATATGGTGATGATATTGAGACATCAACGCCATGGACTGAGGCTTTAGGGGATTGGTGGCAAACTGATAAACCGTGGTTACAAGAAACGCGGTTTAACGTGGCTTCAACACATCCTCAATGGAATGAGTTACGTCAGAAAAAAGGTGTTGTGATCGCAGGACGTATTAGCCCTGAAGAAGGAATTGAAGTCGCAAAATGGGCATCACAATTAGGCTGGCCTTTATTAGGTGATGTATTATCACAAACAGGACAACCGTTACCTTGTGTCGATTTATGGTTGAATAATCCACAAGCAAAATCAGAACTGAATAACGCTGAAATCGTAATTCAATTTGGTTCAAGTTTAACCGGTAAACGTTTATTACAATGGCAAGTGGGATGTTCTCCCAACGCTTATTGGATTGTTGACCCTATTCCAGGGCGATTAGATCCCGGCCATCATACAGGGGAAAAATTTACGTTATCACCCATGCAATGGTTAGTCGCACATCCGGCTGTTGACAATTCACCTTGGGCTAACGCATTAATGCATATCGCTACACAAACCTATCAAAAGGTAAGTAAAATAACGAATTATTTTGGTGAAGCACAGGTCGCTCATCAATTAGATAAATTACTTCCTAGTGATGGGCAGTTATTTGTTGGCAATAGTCTGATAGTCAGATTAATTGATGCATTTGCTCGATTACCGCAAGGCTATCCTGTGATGAGTAATCGAGGTGCGAGTGGCATTGATGGTTTGATTTCAACGTCTGCTGGCGTTCACCGCGCAACAAAAAAGCCAACATTAACCATTTTAGGTGATTTATCGGCACTGTATGATCTGAATAGCTTAGCGTTGCATCAACAAGTTTATGCCCCTAATGTGGTTATTGTAGTGAATAATAATGGCGGACAAATATTTTCAATGTTGCCCACGCCAGAGGCAGAGCGAGAACGCTTTTACTGTATGCCTCACTCATTAAATTTCAAACATGCAGCTGCAATGTTTGGCTTGCATTATGTATCACCAACAAGTTGGGAGGCACTGTTAACCACTGTTCAAGAATGTTGGGCAGGGGCACCAACAACCACATTAATTGAATTAATTGTTGATGATACTGATGGCGCAAAAACATTAAATCAGCTTGTAAAACAGGTAACATCTCATGACTTTAGCATGTCAGCGATATAATACCCATAATGAAGGGCCTTGGTTAGTTTGGCTACATGGACTATTAGGTGAAGGTTGTGAATGGGAACCTGTAATTCAGGCTTGCCATGAATATCCATCATTAGTAATAGATTTACCTCGCCATGGTGATTCTGCCTCTATTGGTGCGAGAAACTTTGTTGACGCCAGTGAATTATTGACAGAAACACTTAAAGCACAAGGTATTAATCACTATTGGTTAATTGGTTATTCTTTAGGCGGTAGGATTGCAATGTATCACGCCTGTTTTGGTGATACTTCAGGGCTTATGGGGCTGATTGTTGAAGGGGGTAATCCAGGTTTATATGATGCAACAGAAAGACAAAATCGGATTGCTCATGATAAACGTTGGGCCGAGCGTTTTCGTGATGAACCTATTAGTGATGTATTAACACAATGGTACCAACAACCTGTATTTGCTGATTTAAGTGATGAAAGACGACAATTATTAGTGGAAAAACGTCGCCATAATGCGGGTTTTTGTATTGCGGAAAGTTTAGAGACGCTCTCTTTAGGTCACCAGCCTTGGTTAGTCTCTGAATTACAGCAACTCACCTTGCCGTTTATTTGGCTTTGTGGCGAGAAAGATAAAAAATTTCAAGCGATAGCGCAACAATATTCGCTACCATTAACGACTATCCCGCAAGCTGGTCATAATGCTCATCAGGCTCAGCCTGTAGCTTATGCTGCGGTGATAAATCATGTTTTATCCCTCTTTGGTTAAAGGAACCTAATTATGCTTTACCCGAGCGAAGAAAAGTTATATGCACCGATTGAATGGCTGGATTGTTCTGAAGGTTTTGAAGATATTCTCTACCACAAATCAGTCGATGGTATTGCAAAAATTACGATAAACCGCCCGCAAGTGCGTAATGCTTTCCGTCCTTTGACAGTGAAAGAGATGATCCAAGCATTAGCTGATGCACGTTACGACGATACAATTGGGACTATCATTTTAACGGGGGCCGGTGAAAAAGCATTTTGTGCAGGCGGTGACCAAAAAATTCGTGGGGACTACGGCGGATACCGTGATGATAGCGGTACGCATCACCTGAACGTATTGGATTTCCAACGTCAAATCCGTACTTGCCCGAAACCTGTTGTGGCAATGGTCGCAGGTTATTCTATTGGTGGTGGTCATGTACTTCATATGATGTGTGACTTAACTATCGCGGCAGAAAACGCTATTTTTGGTCAAACTGGCCCTAAAGTAGGTTCTTTTGATGGTGGTTGGGGGGCTTCTTATATGGCCCGTATTGTTGGTCAAAAGAAAGCACGTGAAATTTGGTTCTTATGCCGCCAATATGATGCAAAAGAAGCATTAGAGATGGGTTTGGTTAATACCGTAGTTCCTTATGCCTCTCTTGAAAAAGAAACCGTTCGTTGGTGTCGTGAAATGCTGGAAAACAGCCCAATGGCATTACGTTGCTTGAAAGCAGCATTAAATGCGGATTGTGATGGTCAAGCAGGTCTGCAAGAATTAGCAGGTAATGCAACTATGCTGTTCTATATGACGGATGAAGGTCAAGAAGGTCGCAACGCCTTTAACGAAAAACGTCAACCTGATTTCTCTCGATTTAAACGTAACCCATAATGAGAAACGCCAAACTCTATTCATTCAGCCTACCTGTAGATGCAGGCGTTGTTCTGCGCTATCAAAGGCTAAAAACGCGTGATGGTTTTCTTGTCTGTTTAGAGCAAAATGGCAAACAAGGATGGGGTGAAATTTCACCTCTTCCTGAGTTTAGCCGTGAAACTTTAGAACAAGCACAAGAAGCTACACAATCTTGGTTAACAGCGTGGTGTACGGGGGAAAATCCAGAGCACAGTGAATTGCCAAGCGTGGCTTTTGGTCTAAGTTGCGCATTAGCCGAGCTTGAAGGCACATTGCCACTAGAGGCAAACTATCGCGTGGCACCTTTATGTAATGGCGATCCTGATGATTTGATTTTAAGCCTTAATGATATGGAAGGTGAAAAAGTCGCTAAAATCAAGGTGGGATTATATGAAGCGGTACGTGATGGAATAGTTGTTAACCTGCTATTAGAAGCCATTCCAGACTTAAAATTAAGATTAGATGCGAACAGAAGCTGGACACCAGTCAAAGCAGAAGGATTTGCGAAGTATGTCAATCCTACATGGCGTGATCGCATTGCATTCTTAGAAGAGCCTTGCAAAACACCAGAAGAGTCGCTGGCTTTTTCTCAAGCAACAGGCATTAATATTGCTTGGGATGAAACAGTACGAGATGACGGGTTTGAAATAAAACCACAACCAGGTGTCACTACCATTGTGATAAAACCCACACTGGTGGGAAGCCTTGAACGTTGTCGCTCTTTAGTTGAGCAAGCACATGCTTTAGGGCTTGATGCTATTATTAGTTCAAGCATTGAAAGTAGTTTTGGGCTTACTCAATTAGCAAGAATTGCACAATGGCTAACACCTAATAGTATTCCAGGACTTGATACCGTTGATTTAATTAAGCAACAGCTTATTCGTCCTTGGCCAGATGTGGATATTCCGCTTATCTCTCTTGAACAGCTAGAGACTGTATGGCAACAGTAGTTCAATTTAAACAATGGCCGTGGCATTACTGGGCGAAATGTAGCCCAAATGAGACGGCCATCATTTCAGGTAATTCGCCTATTACATGGCAACAATTAAGTTGTCATATTAATCAGTTAGCGAACCATTTTGCAAAGCAGGGTGTTAATACCCAAAGCACCGTGTTGTTACGTGGAAAAAATCATATCAATCTTGTTTTTATATTACTCGCTATTTTTCAATGTGGTGCGAAAGTTTTACCTCTAAATCCACAACTCCCTAAATCTTTATTGGATGATTTGTTGCCCCATTTAAACATTGATTTTTATGCTGATTTGAGTGAATCAATACAGGATCTACAGGCTACCTTGCTTGATATTAATGGTGTTAAGTTTGATAGCAGATCACGCCAGCATAAAAATGAAATTGAGGGGGTATCATGGGTGCCTTCTCGTATGGCGACACTGATCTTGACCTCTGGCTCATCTGGTTTACCTAAAGCAGCAGTACATACGTTTGATGCACATCTTTGCAGTGCTGAAGGTGTTCTATCATTAATGCCTTTTGAAAAAAATGATAGCTGGTTGCTCTCTTTACCTCTATTTCATGTATCTGGGCAAGGTATTTTTTGGCGTTGGTTGTTACGTGGGGCAATGTTAGTGGTACGTGATATGCATCCTTTTGATAAAGCGTTACAAGGTTGCACTCATGCTTCTTTAGTCCCTACACAACTTTGGCGTTTCTTACAAAATAGCGCTCAACAAGATAATCAACAGTCTACTACCTTAAAGTCTGTTTTATTAGGAGGAGCGATGATCCCCATTGAGTTAGCACAAGAAGCAGAGCATCGTGGAATACAGTGTTGGTGTGGTTATGGTATGACAGAAATGGCCTCTACTGTTTGTGCAAAACGCGCTGATGGTAAAGCTGGTGTAGGGCTTCCACTAAAAGGAAAAGACGTTAGGTTAGTTGATGATGAGCTCCAAATATTATCTGACAGCATTGCTTTAGGTTATTGGTTTGATGGTAAATTAAAACCGTTATCACTGACAGTAGATGGTTGGTATTCAACACGAGATAAAGGCGGTTTTATCGCCGATGAATGGTGTGTTTTAGGGCGTTTAGACAATCTTTTTTTCAGTGCTGGTGAAGGTATTCAACCAGAAGATATAGAAAAAATTCTTAATACACATCCCAATGTTAGCCAGTCTTTTGTTGTCCCTATTGATGATGCTGAATTTGGGCAACGCCCTGTTGCTGTTGTCGATGCTAGTATTGAAATAATCAACCAATTACCACAGTGGTATCACTCTCGATTAGCGGGATTTCAACGACCCGTTGCTTGTTTACAACTCCCTGAAAGCCTTAAAAATGGCGGAATTAAAATTTCCCGTAAGCAAGTGCAAGTGTGGGTACAAACACAAT
This sequence comes from Proteus sp. G2626, assembly GCF_009915985.1. Classification (NCBI taxonomy): domain Bacteria; kingdom Pseudomonadati; phylum Pseudomonadota; class Gammaproteobacteria; order Enterobacterales; family Morganellaceae; genus Proteus; species Proteus sp. G2626. The sequence continues at coordinate 186,917 of NZ_JAABNH010000026.1, forward strand.
TAGGGTAAGAAATTACCCTAACTTACTATAGTTCGCAGTTAATATTATTTATTTTGCTAATAAATCCATCTTCTTATATTTGTATTTTTTTTAAAATATTATTTTATTTTAATTTGTAAAATAAGACTTTCAGTTAATTATTAAAGAAGGTTATTATATTATGAATATAAATGATAAAAAAAAGACCGTAGGATTTGATACTGTTGTTAATATAATGAAAAACGCTATGCCTATGTTCAAAGATAATAATATAGGTGATAGTAATGTCATTACTAAACTCACATTTAGTTTCCCTAACTGGAGTCAATTAAGAGGTGATGAGTATAAAACGTTAACAACCATGAATAAGTCACAAGAAGATGCAATAAGAAAAACATTGCAGCAATATAGTGATATTACAAATATTCAATTTATAGAAAAAGATAATCAGCATGACACACACATTAAACTTGGTGTTTATAATAATATAAATGAAATTGCAGAATGTTATGACTATGCTACACGAGGCGTGGCTTTATATTTAAATGAAGATTTAAAGCTAAATAAAAAAATAACTAAACTTAAAGATTACAGTCAAGAAGGACAGGTGTGGATTAATATTTCTGAAACGAAAATTATAGATGCTATAAATAAAATACCACATACAGAGGAAGAGAAAAATAAGCTAGAATTATTTAAGAAAAATGCTGATGGTATTAAAACTTATTTTGAAGAAATGGACGATTGGTTTTTATTATATGAAAATAATAACGGTAATGCACATATAAATAATCAAGAGAAAACGTTGAGTATTGGCTCTGGAATAAGAAAGACGATTATACATGAAATAGGACATTCTCTGGGCCTGCCTCATACTTTCATTAGTAATTCAGAGTCACCTGATATTGAAGAAAATAGCCTAAAACATTCTGTTATGGCATATAGAAAACCGAAAAAAGAAGATGCCGATTTTGGCAGTTATTACCCGATGAATCCATTAATATTGGATACCTTTGTTATCCAGAAATTGTATGGGAAAAATATGACCACTCGTGTTGGTGATACAATTTATGGATTTAATTCTAATACAGAAAGAGAGCATTATAGTTTACATACGGCTGATGATGTTTTAGTTAGCTGTATTTGGGATGCTGGTGGTAATGATACTTTAGATTTTTCACAATATAATGTAAATCAAAAAATTAATTTAAATGAAGGTGCTTTTTCTGATGTTGGTGGATTACAGTGTAATATTTCTATTGCATATGATGCTATTATTGAAAATGCTAAAGGTGGACTAAAAGATGATCATATTACAGGGAATAGTGCCGATAATTGTTTATGGGGTAAAAAAGGAAACGATACATTATTAGGTCGTGAAGGCAATGATATTTTATATGGTGGTTCTGGTCATGATTTCCTTTATGGTGATGATGGTGATGATATTCTTTTCGGAGATGGTGGTAATGATACGCTTTTTAGCGGTAGTGGCAATGATTTATTATATGCAGGCTCAGGTGATGATACATTAATCGTGGATGAAGGAAATAATGTTCTCTATGGTGGTTATGGTACTGATACTTTTATTATAAATAATGGAAATAATATTATCTCTGGTAGCCAAGGAAAAGATAACTTTATTTTTAATTTATCTGAAAATATGAATAGTAATAATATTATTTTTGATTTTAATAAAGAAGAAGATACTTTATCATTTAAATCAGAAAAAGATGAGCAAAATATCCAAACAAAACAAGTACAATCCTTTACTGGTAATAAAAATGAATTAATGCTGGATTATGATAATAATAAAACAATTATAAAAGTCATGACTACAGAAAATCTACACACACCTAATTTAGTCATTAATATTACAGGGCAATTTAGTTATGATGAACTTTTTAGCTAATAATATTGTTATTATTTAATCATAAAGAAAACCTCCCCACGACTAATGTATTAATGATGGGAAGGTTTATTTTTGCCGAGTTGCTCACAAGGCTTCTTATTATACGGTTACTTAGCGTCTTTTTTTGCTAACGCTTTCATTGCTTTTTCAACGCCTGCGCCATATTCAGGATGGACTTTCTTAAATAAGGCAATCTGACGTTTTTGTGTATCTTTACTTGCTTGAATTAACTCACCAGCAATGCGAGCAAACATACGTTGATGCTCTTCATCACTCAGTAATTCATATAGCGCACGAGGTTGGCTGAAATAATCCTCATCTTCACGATGGTTCCAATGATCTGCTGCACCTTCGATAGATAATGGGGGTTCTTTGAAATTAGGCTGCTCTTGGAACATACCGCCATTATTTGGCTCATATGTAATGCCACTGCCACTATTGCCATCAACACGCATTGCACCATCGCGATGGTAATTATGGAACGGGCATTTGGGTGCATTAACTGGGATCTGATGATGGTTCACACCTAAACGATAGCGATGAGCATCACCGTAAGAGAATAGGCGACCTTGTAGCATCTTATCTGGAGAGAAGCCAATGCCAGGAACAATGTTAGCAGGGCTAAATGCAGCTTGTTCTACATCAGAAAAATAGTTCTCAGGATTACGGTTTAATTCAAAGTAACCCACATCAATTAATGGATAATCCGCATGAGGCCAAACTTTGGTTAAATCAAAAGGATTATAAGGTACAGTTGATGCTTCTTTTTCTGGCATCACTTGAATTTGTAAATTCCAACGAGGGAAATCACCGCGCTCAATTGCATCAAATAAATCACGTTGTGAACTTTCTCGATCTTGACCTACCAGCGCTTGCGCTTCATCATCCATTAGATTTTTAATGCCTTGTTGGCAACGGAAGTGAAATTTAACCCAAAAACGTTCGTTATCTTTGTTAATAAAACTATAGGTATGGCTACCAAAACCGTGAATAAAACGGTAGCTTTGTGGTAACCCACGGTCACTCATATCAATAGTTAATTGATGTAATGATTCTGGCAAATGAGAGAAGAAATCCCATTTGTATGCCATATTGCGTAAGTTAGTTTTTGGATCACGTTTTACAACGTGGTTTAAGTCAGGGAATTTAAGCGCATCACGAAGATAGAAAACAGGGGTGTTATTACCCACCATATCCCAGTTGCCTTCTTCAGTATAAAATTTTAACGCAAAGCCACGAATATCACGTTCAGCGTCTGCGGCACCTCTTTCACCAGCAACGGTTGAAAAGCGAGCAAACATCTCTGTTTTTTTACCCACTTTAGAGAAAATTTTAGCGCGAGTATATTTTGTAATATCGTGAGTGACTTTAAATGTACCAAAAGCACCCGAGCCTTTTGCGTGCATACGTCTTTCAGGAATAACTTCACGATCAAAGTGGGCCAGTTTTTCTAAAAACCAGACATCTTGAAGCAACATTGGCCCGCGAGGACCTGCTGTCATTGAGTTATTATTGTCTACAACAGGTGCGCCAGACGCTGTTGTTAGCTTTTTCTTTTCCATCACATATCTCCAGTTTATGAAATAGTAAACGTTCTAAAAATAGCATGCGTGAATAAAACGAAGCGAACAGCCTTATATTTATTATGGTTAATATTGACCGTAATTCCACTTTAGCAATATTGGACTCATTAATAAAACCAATTAGACCAATAATATTGATAGACGTAACTTATTTACATAGATTGAAAATTCTACAGATTAGATTTCAATTTTGACTCAAGTTGTTTAATTAGTTTGTTGTATAATTATAAGTTAGGACAACTATTTGCTGGAGTAATAATGATGAAAAAATATTTATTGGTCGGTGCAATAAGTGCACTGTTTGTGGCTGGAAATGCCAATGCAGTATCAATGAATATTCAAGCAGGGAAACATTATACTGATGTTCGTGCAGGATTAGGGAATCCTAATGCGGGTCTTTCTTTTAATGGCAACTGGGCTCGTAGTGATCATGATGGTCAAGTAGGTAGCTTAGGCACAAAATTTGCTCTGCCTTTAGGGCCTTTTTCCGCTAGTGTTGGTGGTAAAGCACTCTATTTATCACCCAAAGATGGTGATGATGGTGCCGCTTTAGCTGGAGGTGTCGGACTTAACTGGGATATCCTACCTTCTTTAAGTGTTTATGGTGAAGCTTATGGCTCTCCTGAAGGATTAACTTCTGGTAGTAAATCTTATTATGAAGCTGATGTGGGAGCGCAATTAACGGTATTTAAGCCATTGCATGTTAATGCAGGTTATCGTGTGATTGAAATCGAAAACTCACATAATAGAAGTAATAATAAATTAGCTGATGGTTTCTATGTTGGTGCAGGTTTAAGTTTCTAAGTGAAAAACGTACTATTACATTAAATAAAAAGCAGGTATTGAAAAACCAATACCTGCTTTTTTTATTGTTTGTATAAATATAAAAGGGGGATTAACCGACTTGAGGTAATAAACCAAAAGTGATGGCGATTTGAATACCAATCACAACTAAACCACAAGTAAATACAACTGCTAATGCACCTTTCCCACCTTTGACTTGGTATTTATCAGTGTCGTGTTGCGCTTGTCTTACTTTCCAAACTAATAAAGTAGGTAGCAGTAGCGCTAAAATAGACAGTGCAATGGCGGCATAAGCTAATGCTTGTACAAAGTTAGGGAAATAAAGAGCACAAAGTAAAGGTGGAATAAATGTTAACAAGCTTGATTGCATACGGCCTGTTGCGCGATTACTGCGTTTAAATAGATCTGCAAGATAATCAAATAAGCCTAATGCAACACCGAGGAACGAAGTTGCCAATGCTAATGCGGCAAATAGGTTTACTGCAATATTGACACGAGGTGTAGCAACGACATCTCGGATAGCCGTAAGTAAGCCATTAAGTCCAGATTGTTGCGCCATAATCCCCATAAAGGTATTTGTTGGAATTGCGCCTAATGTGGCAATTTGCCATAAAACATAGGCAATAAGAGGGATAGCACTACCTGCAATAAAGATAATCCGCAATTTCTTAATATCGCCATTCATATAACTTACGATACTTGGCACACTGCCGTGAAAACCAAAAGAAGTAAAAATAACAGGAATAGCGGAAAGAATAAGTCCTTGAGCAACGGGCATTGATGTTAAATTGACACTTTCAACATGAGGTAACATCACTATCAGCATAAAAATTAAGAAAAAGACTTTTGCTGTAAATAGCAGACGGTTAATGATATCAACTGATGTAGTACCAATACCAACGACAGCACCGCCAATCACTGTAAAGATAATAATACCTTGCGTGACAGAGAGTTCATGACCTATCCAAGAGGATAGTGTTGATGAAAGCAACTCACCTGCACCACTAATGTAAGCAGTTGTTAATGCGTACATTAATAAGAGGAGAGCAAGTCCAGTGACCACTTGACCACCGACACCAAGATAACGTTTAGCAATTGAACCAAGACCTGTATGAGGATCGTTGTATTGATAAACTTCCACTAGCAAGAGTGCGGTATAACTCATTAATAACCACAATCCCACAAGTAATAGCATAATAGTGCTAAAACCAATACCCACCGCAGCCAGTGGCATAGCCAACATACCTGCCCCAATTGTTGTTCCTGCAACAATAAAAACACTACCTATAGTGCGATTTTTCACTAAATCCTCTGCTCGCGAGCCTATTTTATTTATATAAAATCCAGAGTATAAGAATGATAAATATCTGTCAAATTTTAATTACGTATAATGTAACGATTAGTTTACAAAAAGAATTTTATAAATAAAAAACGCCAATCATAAATATGAATTGGCGCTTAATAGAAAGAGGAATAAGAGCGTTAATCGTCGAGTTCTACCATTCGTCTTATTTGATCACGATTAATTTGTTTAATCTGTCCTGTTTCTGAATCTTTATAGGTAATTAATCCAGTTGCTTCATCTTCTTGAGGTTTATCTGTCGTTAAAATGGTTTCCCCATTTACTGTTTCTATTTTTTGTGGGCTTGAACAGCCTGCAACGAGCAGAATTGATGTAGAAATAGCAATGACGGAGAAAATGGATTTTAATTTCATAATGCTTTTCCTTTTTTATTGTCTTGACCTAACTTTAGTCAAAAATAAACAAGAATGTTAGGGAAAAGCCCAAATTAAGATAATTCAAATTATTCAGAGCAAATTTCTATTTCAATGTCACAAATAGGATGACAGCTACAAGGTAAGATTTCATCGGGTTGGATAAATGCTAAAGGTTCATTGCGGTAGCAAACCTTGCCTTTCACTAAACGTAGACGACAAGAGCCACAATAGCCTTCACGGCATTGGTATTCAATTTGGACTTTCCCATGCTCTAAAGCATCAAGCAGTGAAGGATGGGTGTCAGCATGGAATTCTAGCGGTGTTGAAAGACCCTGCTGATGCAGGGTCACTTTATGAGATGCCATAACGTATCAGTGTTATTTCTCAGTATTACAGTTCAAAGTTACTCAAGTCATCAGTATCAACTTGTGAGTCAATTTGACCCACGAGGTAAGAACTGACTTCAACTTCTTGAGGTGCTACTTGAACGTTATCAGACACTAACCACGCATTGATCCATGGAATAGGGTTAGAGCGTGCTTTAAAAGGTAATTTAAGACCTACCGCTTGCATACGAATATTAGTGATATATTCAACATATTGGCAGAGAATATCTTTATTTAAACCAATCATGGAGCCTTCTGAGAACAGGTATTCAGCCCATTCTTTTTCTTGCTCTGCAGCTTCAACAAATAGGTCATAACATTCTTGTTCGCATTCTGCGGCTATTTCCGCCATTTCAGGGTCGTCTTGACCTGAACGCAGTAAATTCAGCATGTGCTGTGTGCCTGTTAAGTGTAACGCTTCGTCACGAGCAATCAATTTAATGATTTTAGCGTTACCTTCCATTAACTCCCGTTCAGCAAAGGCAAATGAACACGCAAAGCTAACATAGAAACGAATCGCTTCTAAAGCATTAACACTCATTAAGCATAGGTAAAGCTGTTTTTTGAGCTTACGTAAAGTCACTTCAACGGTTTTACCTTTTATTTGATGCGTACCTTCACCAAACATATGGTAAAGGTTAGTTAAATTGATTAACTCATCATAATAAGAGGAAATATCACGAGCACGTTTTAAAATCTCTTCATTTTCAACAATATCATCAAAAACAACCGAAGGATCGTTAACAATATTACGGATAATATGAGTATAAGAACGCGAGTGAATGGTTTCAGAGAATGACCATGTCTCAACCCATGTTTCTAACTCTGGGATCGAAATTAAAGGTAAAAATGCCACGTTAGGGCTTCTGCCTTGGATCGAATCCAATAAGGTTTGATATTTTAAATTACTAATAAAAATATGTTTTTCGTGGTCAGGTAATGCATTGTAGTCAATGCGATCACGAGAAACGTCTACTTCTTCTGGACGCCAGAAGAAAGAGAGTTGTTTTTCTATTAGCTTTTCAAAAATTGGGTATTTTTGCTGATCATAACGCGCTACGTTAACAGGTTGCCCAAAAAACATGGGCTCCTGAAGTTGATCATTTTTAACTTGTGAAAAAGTAGTATAGGACATAGCTTCCTCAATTAAATTTTACACGCGCCGCCTTCACAATCTGAATCTTCCGTCTCAACGACTTCTTCCAGATCACCCTGTACATCGTCTGCACCATCACGGGTGTTGTGATAATAAAGTGTTTTCACACCATATTTGTAAGCGAGCAGCAAATCTTTCAGCAGTTGGTTCATTGGAACTTTACCGCTAGGGAAACGAGTAGGATCGTAGTTAGTGTTCGCTGAAATCGCTTGGTCAACGAATTTTTGCATAATACCCACTAACTGCAAATAACCTTCAATACTTGGCATTTGCCACAGTAATTCATAAGCGCCTTTCAAACGCTCATACTCAGGAACCACTTGACGTAAAATACCGTCTTTAGAGGCTTTAATGCTGATATAACCACGTGGTGGCTCGATACCATTTGTTGCATTTGAAATCTGCGAGGAGGTTTCTGATGGCATGAGTGCAGACAATGTTGAGTTACGTAAACCGTGCTCTTTAATGTCTTTACGTAAACCTTCCCAGTCGTAATGTAGTGGTTCTTTTGTTAGTACATCTAATGATTTTTTATAGGTATCAATAGGTAAAATACCTTCAGCGTAAGTGGTTTCATTAAACCATGGGCATGCGCCTTGTTCTTTCGCTAATTCATTAGATGCTTTTAATAAATAGTATTGAATTGCTTCAAATGCTCGATGAGTTAAGTTATTTGCACTACCGTCAGAGTAGCGGACACCGTGTTTTGCTAAGTAATAAGCAAAGTTAATGACCCCAATACCTAAGGTACGACGCCCCATTGCACCTTGTTTAGCGGCTAAGATTGGATAATCTTGATAATCTAATAGCGCATCAAGTGAACGAACTGCTAAACGAGCAAGTTCTTCTAAATCATCGAGATCTTCAATTGCACCTAAGTTAAAGGCTGATAAGGTACAAAGTGCAATTTCACCATTAGGATCTTTAATGTCATTTAATGGTTTAGTCGGTAGTGCAATTTCTAAACACAAGTTTGATTGGCGGATAGGTGCAATGGCCGGATCAAACGGGCTGTGTGTATTACAGTGGTCAACATTTTGAATATAAATACGACCTGTTGATGCGCGTTCTTGCATCATTAATGAGAATAACTCAACCGCTTTAACTTGTTTTTGGCGGATGTTTTTATCTTTCTCATATTGTACATATAGACGTTCAAACTCATCTTGATCAGCAAAGAATGCATCGTATAATCCCGGAACATCAGAAGGACTGAATAAAGTAATATCCTGACCTTTGATTAAACGTTCATACATTAATTTGTTTAATTGTACGCCGTAATCTAAATGACGAACACGGTTATCATCAACACCACGGTTATTTTTCAATACCAGTAAGCTTTCAACTTCTAAATGCCATAATGGATAGAACAGTGTTGCAGCACCACCACGAACCCCCCCTTGCGAGCAAGATTTCACCGCAGTTTGGAAGTGTTTGTAGAAAGGGATACAACCTGTATGGAATGCTTCACCATTACGAATAGCACTGCCTAACGCACGGATACGACCCGCATTTATCCCAATTCCCGCACGTTGAGAAACGTATTTTACAATAGCACTTGATGTTGCATTGATAGAATCAAGGCTATCGTCACACTCAATTAATACACAAGAACTAAATTGACGAGTTGGTGTTCTGACGCCAGCCATAATTGGCGTTGGTAATGAGATTTTAAAAGTAGAAATCGCATTATAAAAGCGTTCGATATAGTCCATACGTGTTGCTTGTGGATAACGGGAGAACAAGCAAGCAGCGACTAAAACATATAAAAATTGTGCACTTTCGTAAATTTCGCCAGTAATACGGTTTTGAACGAAATATTTACCTTCTAGCTGTTTAACAGCGGCATAAGAGAAGTTCATATCACGTTGATGAACAATAAAATTATTCATCTGTTCAAATTCTTCTTGGGTGTAATCTTCAAGAAGATGACGGTCGTATTTACCTAAATTGACTAATTTTTTAACGTGTTCATAGAGTGTTGGTGGCTCAAATTGACCATAAGCTTTTTTACGTAAGTTAAATACGGCAAGACGGGCAGCAAGATATTGATAATCAGGGGTTTCACCTGAAATTAAGTCTGCAGCAGCTTTTACCAGTGTTTCATGTATATCAGCAGTTTTGATACCATCATAAAACTGAATCTGAGAACGTAATTCAACTTGTGATACAGAGACATTTTCTAGGCCTTCAGCGGCCCAGGCGATTACACGGTGAATTTTGTCTAAGTCAATGCGTTCTTTATGACCATCACGTTTTGTGACGAGCAGGCTGTGATTCATGAGCGATGCACCTTTCTTGCATTAGTGCTACCTAAAATTTTATACCGCAAAAAAAACGCTCCCGGTGACAATATGTGTCAAGGAGTCTTGTGGTGTGAAATTTAAGGAAACACAATATATAGGGGTTAGTTCAAATGGTGATAACAAGATAAAGGTAATTGCGAGATTGATCAAGTGTACAAATCTGATTGTTTCTGTGGATAAATAGGGGATAAATTTTTTAATAACTGCCCGTACCCTGCATAAATACAGGCAGTAAGAAACTCAAATTCAAGTGATAATGACGTAAAGTCAATTTTAAAAAATGTGATCGTTTGATGTTTTATTAAACCAAATCAAACTTCCAGTTTCACGAATTCGAGTTATGGGTCGATTGTGTGTGCACCATATAATTCACATCGACATTTGGCGCTAATCGGAATTTGTCAGTGATTGGATTATAATGTAGGCCAATCATATTTTTGCTACGCAAATCGGTTTCATCAACCCAACTGAGTAGTTCTGATGGGCGAATAAACTTATTCGCATCATGTGTGCCTTTCGGTACCATATTTAGAATATACTCCGCACCTACCACCAGCATAAACCACGCTTTTTTATTGCGGTTGATGGTTGAGAAGAAAACATGTCCACCAGGTTTCACCAGTTTTGCACAGGCTCTGACAACAGAAGATGGATCAGGAACGTGTTCTAACATCTCCATACAGGTGACAACATCGTAGGTTTGTGGGTTTTCATTTGCATGGTTTTCAACGGTATCTTGAATATAAGTTACAGGAATACCTGACTCTAGTGAGTGTAAGCGTGCAACTTGTAATGGCTCTGTGCCCATATCAAGCCCAGTAACTTCAGCGCCGACACACGCCATACTTTCAGATAAAATACCGCCACCACAGCCAACATCGAGGACTTTTTTTCCAAATAAGCCGTCAGCGCGTTCTTGGATATAGTTAAGTCTTAGTGGGTTTATACGGTGCAATGGTTTAAATTCGCCCTCAAGATCCCACCAGCGTGATGCGACGCTTTCAAACTTGTCGATTTCATGCTGATCAACGTTAGCATGTAAAGAGGTTGTTTTATCATTCATCAGAAAGTATTACTCCTATTTTCATATTGTCATGATTCTACCAACGTTAGACGGCGAAATCGAAGAGAATAGCGAAAGGAACATTAATTTAGTCGTTTCCGTTTTCCCAAAATTGACGATTTGTGGTATAGTTCTAAACCTTTGAATCCGTAGTATGAGGGACAGTGGCTCCATGAGCGACATTGCCAGAGAAATCACACCAGTTAATATCGAAGAAGAGCTGAAAAGCTCATATTTGGATTATGCGATGTCTGTTATTGTAGGACGCGCATTACCCGATGTTCGAGACGGACTGAAGCCAGTACACCGCCGAGTTCTTTTCGCGATGAATGTACTAGGAAACGATTGGAATAAACCTTATAAAAAATCAGCCCGTGTTGTTGGGGATGTTATCGGTAAATATCACCCGCACGGTGACAGTGCTGTTTATGAAACGATTGTTCGTTTAGCACAGCCTTTTTCTATGCGTTACATGTTGGTTGACGGGCAGGGTAATTTCGGGTCAGTTGATGGTGACTCGGCGGCTGCAATGCGTTATACCGAAGTTCGTATGGCGAAAATCGCCCATGAACTGCTGGCGGATTTGGAAAAAGAAACGGTTGATTTTGTTCCTAACTATGACGGAACAGAACATATTCCGGCAGTTATGCCAACCCGTGTTCCAAACTTGCTAGTCAATGGTTCATCAGGGATTGCGGTCGGAATGGCAACAAATATTCCGCCACATAATCTAGGCGAAGTTATCGACGGTTGCCTTGCTTATGTTGATAACGAAGACATCACAATTGAAGAGTTGATGGAACATATTACGGGGCCTGATTTCCCAACAGCGGCTATTATTAATGGTCGTAGAGGAATTTTAGATGCTTACCGTACTGGTCGCGGAAAAATCTATATCCGTGCTCAGGCTGATATCGAAACTGATGAGAAAACCGGTCGCGAAACAATTATCGTAACGGAAATTCCTTATCAGGTGAATAAAGCGCGTTTAATTGAAAAAATTGCAGAACTTGTAAAAGATAAACGTATTGAAGGTATCAGTGGATTACGCGATGAGTCTGATAAAGACGGTATGCGTATTGTTGTTGAAATCAAACGTGATGCTGTGGGTGAAGTGGTATTAAATCACCTATTCTCACAAACACAAATGCAAGTTTCTTTTGGTATTAATATGGTTGCGCTTCACCAAGGGCAGCCAAAATTATTAAATCTAAAAGAAATTATTACTGCTTTTATTCGTCACCGTCGCGAAGTCGTGACTCGTCGTACTATTTACGAATTACGCAAAGCGCGTGACCGTGCTCATATCTTAGAAGCGCTAGCTGTTGCATTGGCAAATATTGACCCAGTTATTGAACTGATCCGCCAAGCACCAACACCAGCAGAAGCAAAAGCCGCGTTAATTGCACAACCTTGGGATTTAGGTAGCGTTTCTACTATGTTAGAGCGCGCTGGTGACAGCAATGTTGCTCGTCCTGAATGGTTAGAACCACAATATGGTGTGCATGACGGTAAATACTATCTTACAGAGCAACAAGCTCAGGCTATTTTGGATCTGCGTTTGCAGAAATTAACAGGCCTTGAACATGAAAAGCTGTTGGATGAATACCGTGACTTATTGCTCCAAATTGCTGAATTATTACATATCTTAAGAAGCCCTGAGCGTTTGATGGAAGTCATTCGTGAAGAGCTAAATGCGATTAAAGATCAATATAACGATCCACGTCGTACTGAGATCACCGAAAATACAGCAGATATTAATATCGAAGACCTGATCAATGAAGAAAATGTGGTTGTCACGCTTTCTCACCAAGGCTACGTTAAATATCAGCCTCTTACCGATTACGAAGCACAACGTCGTGGCGGTAAAGGTAAGTCAGCTGCAAGAATTAAAGAAGAAGACTTTATTGATCGTCTGCTGGTAGCTAACACTCATGACACGATTTTGTGCTTTTCAAGCCGTGGTCGCCTCTATTGGATGAAAGTTTACCAGTTACCAGAAGCAAGTCGTGGTGCTCGTGGCCGTCCGATTATCAACTTATTACCTCTTGAGCAAAATGAACGTATTACGGCTATTTTGCCAGTGAGAGAGTATGAAGAAGGTAAGTTTGTCTTCATGGCAACGGCAAGTGGTACAGTGAAGAAAACACCTCTGCAAGATTTCAGTCGCCCTCGTAGTGCGGGTATTATTGCCGTCAATTTAAATGAAGGCGATGAGTTAATCGGTGTTGACTTAACTGACAGCACTAACGAAGTTATGCTGTTCTCTGCTGATGGTAAAGTTGTTCGCTTTGCAGAAGATTGTGTTCGTCCAATGGGTCGTACTGCGACAGGTGTTCGTGGTATGAAACTGAGTGGTGACGATAAAGTCGTTTCACTGATTATCCCTCGAGGTGAAGGTGATATTTTAACTGTAACTGAAAATGGTTATGGTAAACGAACTGCTCAAAGCGAGTATCCAACGAAGAATCGTGCTACACAAGGCGTTATCTCCATTAAAGTGAGTGAACGTAATGGCAAAGTAGTCGGTGCAATTCAAGTTGAAGAGACTGACCAAATTATGATGATCACCAATGCAGGTACTTTAGTTCGTACTCGTGTTTCAGAGGTCAGCATTGTTGGACGTAATACACAAGGTGTTACCTTAATTCGTACAACAGAAGGTGAGTTAGTTGTTGGCTTGCAACGTGTTGAAGATGAAGATGATGCATTAGATGATGATGAAGTTAATGAGGTTATTGCCGATGTGTCATCAGAAGAAGCTGATTCAGATTTAGCAGATGATGCAGACGAAGAATAATATTTATCATTATTGTGATGTATAAATAAAAGAAAGCAGGCATAATTGCCTGCTTTTTTTATGTGGTAAGATCAGTTTATTATGAGAAAGAATAATCCTGATGATAAAGATCATATCATTCAGACATACAGCAACTTCTGCTAGAATAGAATAAGTTTCTTATGCGGTAAGAATATTGATTAGGGTGGTTGTTTGAGATATCTCTCGTCCTTTAAGACATCGTTAAAAATTTCCCGCTACCTTTTTCGCATATTAGGTATTATGTTGTGGGCAATGGGTGCATTGCTAACCATGTTTTACCTTATCAATATTTTCAATGATACTAAGTCTGATATTCGTCAGGAGTATAGTAATAACTATACAAATCTTCTTAGTTTCTTTAGGCAAACCTCAAGCACTATCCGTGATTTACAATATCTCGCTGAACGTCACCAAGAGCAAATCAATTTAAATCCAGGCATGAAGAATTCATTATTTTATGAAGGACCGTTTTCACTTCATAAGCTTAATGAAACTGCAGATTGTGAATTATTTAAAGGGCAAACGAACAACTATTTCCGCTCGTTTAATAGTATTTTATATTACTGGAAAGATAATACGCCGGCATTATAAGGGATAAACCAAGTTTTTATGGTGGGTTCTCACAGTATGTGTATGATTAATTTTCCTTTACGTGCATCACCTGTCGATACTGAAATGTTGAAAAAGATGGTTTACGAAAATACGCGTAACTACATTAATCAACGAGCACAAGGCAAAGAAGTTAACCAATACTGGATAGTGCCTGACGCAAAAGGAGATAGTGGCATTTTATATGTTATGTCACCAGTTTATGCTTCAGGTAAATTTATTGGTTTAATTGGTATTGAAAGAGCAATTCGTCTTGAATATTTCTCTCCAGCCAAAGATAGAGTGATTTCTATCCATCTTCTGAATAGCAGAAATACTGCGGTATTAAGCTATCCTGCAGAAAATAATTATCGTTTTGTTAAGCAAGTTGCTGATGTGAGTGCGCCTTATTTTGGTTTTGACGAAGATTTCAGCGAATTAGTTGCAAAACGAAAACTGTTACCATCCTCTTTTAGTGTCGTGTATTCATTACCACTGAAACAAATTCTAAATGAATTTAAATTTACTATTTTTAATGCGCTGATATTAAATATTATTTCAGCCATTTTCATTTTTATTTTTGTATGGATTTTTGAGAGAAAAATATTTTCACCGGCAGAAAACAACGCTTCTCGATTAGAAGAACATGAACAGTTTAACCATAAAATAGTGGCATCAGCACCTGTCGGAATTAGCATTCTGAGAATACGGGATGGCATGATCATTTTAAGTAACGAATTAGCACATAATTATTTTCGGTTGCTAAGTCACAGTGATAAGCAAAATATTTTATCTATTATTGCTGAGAAAAGTAGCAATATGGTTGATGTAGTGACGAATAACCGTAATCATTTACAAATTAGTTTTGTTAATTCACGTTATCAAAATGAAGATGTGGCTATCTGTGTTTTAGTGGATATTAGTGCTCGCGTTAAAATGGAGCGTTCATTACAAAATATGGCAACAGCAGCAGAACAGGCTAACCAAGCAAAATCAATGTTCTTAGCTACAGTGAGTCATGAATTACGTACACCGCTTTATGGTATTATTGGTAACTTAGAGTTATTACAATCTTTTGCGCAAAATGATGATACAAGTCGATTATTAAAAACGATGGATAACTCCTCATCACTGTTGCTAAAAATTATTAGTGATATTCTCGACTTCTCAAAAATTGAATCTAAACAGTTAAAAATTGAGATAAAACCGTTTAATTGCCGCCAAGTACTTTCTTTTGTTATTTCTAACTATTTACCTCTGATCGCGAAAAAAGGTTTATCCATTTACTGTTTTATCGAGCCTGATGTTCCTAAAATTGTTAATAGTGACCCTGTTCGTGTACAACAAGTTATTTCTAATCTATTGAATAACAGTATTAAATTTACTACGACAGGGTGTATTACCTTGCATCTTTATAAAGATGAATATTACTTGTATTTTGATATTCATGATACAGGACGAGGGATAGGTAAAAAGGCATTACATGAGCTTTTTGAACCATTCTTCCAAGTTTCACAAAATACAGAAAGTGCATCCGAAGGTACAGGGTTAGGTTTGGCTATTTGTGAAAAACTGATTAACTTAATGGACGGCGATATTAGTGTTGTTTCACAAGAAAATATTGGTAGTCGCTTTACCGTTCGAATACCACTTTATGGTGCATTAGATGAGAGTGGGCTGTCTTCCAAAAAAGACATTTATAAAGAAAGTACAATTCGTTGCTTTATTGATATAAAAAATCTTTATTTAGAAAGATTTATTAGCCGATACCTCAATTACTTTGGATTGAGCTGTGAATTATTAACAGAAGAAACAATTCTATCTTCAACCGATTTTATCATTACAGACTATGATGATTCGAGAAGTCATAATTGCCAATTTATTAGGATTGATGAGCATTATTTCGAGCCATCTAAAAAAATAGCTGAAAATATCTGGGTATGCAGTACTTATAAATTGAATGAATTAACAAAGATAATACTGCAATTACCACAAAATAAAATAGACCTAAACTGTGTTGATATGATTGAACTCAATACAGATTGTGGCTTACCAGTATTGACTATTTTGATTGTAGATGACCATCCCATAAATCGCTTATTGCTGACCGATCAACTGAAAAAAATAGGTTTTAATACAGCAACTGCTGAAGACGGCTGTGATGCATTAACCTATTTAGCAAAAAATCATGTCGACATTATTCTGACCGATGTCAATATGCCAAATATGAATGGTTACCAGCTTGCAACACATATACGAGAAATGGGGAGTGATATGCCAGTGATTGGGGTAACGGCGAATGCAATAGCAGAAGAGAAGCAACGTTGTATTGACGCAGGAATGAATGATTGTGTGTCTAAACCAGTATCACTTTCTATTTTAAGAGAAGTACTGGTAGGACATATTCCTAAAGAATAATTCACGTAGCTGCCATTTAAATGTGTAAATAAAGTTAAAGACATGGATAAAATTGAATGTAGGGAGCACCAATAAGATATCTTACAGGTTCTAGAGCAGGAGCAAATAAACGGTGGGTTATAGTGTATACTACACCTGTTTGGTGCTTAGTTAGCGGAGGAATAAAGACAAAAAAGCAGAGAAGCTCCACAGTGGGTTGAGCTTCCTGATTTTATCGGTACTGTAAACGGTAGCTTGAAAAGGTTAATCTGGTCCGTTAATTTCCTTATCAATAGTGACTGATGATAAGTAATTAAGTAGTGCGATATCGTTATCAACACCCAGTTTCATCATAGCTGATTTTTTCTGGCTACTGATCGTTTTAATACTACGATTAAGTTTTTTCGCAATCTCCGTGACGAGAAAGCCTTCAGCAAATAATCTCAGTACTTCACTTTCTTTCGGTGATAAACGTTTATCGCCATAGCCATTCGCATTTACTTTTTCAAGTAGCTTTGCGACGCTTTCAGGCATAAACTTCTTGCCTTTTTGCAGTGCTGCCAATGCTTTAGGAAGGTCTGTCGGAGCGCCTTGCTTAAGCACAATACCTTCAATTTCAAGATCAAGAACTGCACTTAAAATAGCAGGGTTATTATTCATAGTAAGTACAATAATCGACAAATTCGGGTAATGTCTTTTGATGTACTTAATTAGTGTAATACCATCACCATACTTATCGCCTGGCATAGATAAGTCAGTAATTAATGCATCTGCATTTAGCTTAGGTAAGTTATTGATAAGTGATGTAGAATCTTCAAACTCACCAACCACATTAACCCATTCAATTTGTTCTAAAGATTTACGAATACCGAATAAAACGATTGGGTGATCATCGGCAATAATAATATTAAGGTTATTCATGTTTAATTGTTACCTTGCTGCAGCAACTGTTGAATCCATTTATCCAGTTGAGTGATACGTTCTTCGATCTCTAATTCATTATGATTTTTTATGTCATGCTCTAAATATTCACAGCTTTCTCTGAGATATTCTAAATCTAACATGGCAAAAACCCCTTTTAGACGATGAGCTGTCTGGGCTAGAGAATGAAAGTCTTTATTTGTTGCTTCTAAGTGTAGTTTCTCAACATCAATAGGAACAGTACTGATAAATAGTTCCTTATAATCACTACCATTCAACTTCTTCCTATAATTATTAAGAATTACTTCGTAATTATCAAGGTTATTATTTTCATCCAAAATACTCTCTTCATTTGTATCTAGAGAAAATGACGCATTTTCTTCAATTAAATAAGTAATAGCTTCTATTAAAGGATCACCGAAGTTATAGTTACACTTTATTAAATTTTTTGATATTTTTTCAAATCCAACAATAGCGCTCATTAATAATATTGTTGGGGACTCTGGGCTATCATCCAAAGTATCTTTAAGTATGATATCGTATTCGGGATAAAGATTCTCTCTATTTTTATCAAAGTATGTCGCGCCATATTTATCAAGCTGTTGACAGATGATTTTTTCTATTTCAGGGTTTTTTATGGCGATTTTTGCGTTTATTCCTTCTAATAATACGTTAAAAGTCCGTTCTTCCGTATCTATATGCTGGTATGGAAGTACAATTCGGAAATGAGAACCAATACTTTCTTGGCTTTTAATTGTTAACTCACCTTGAATTTTATTACATAACAAATGACATAAATAAAAAATAATCCCAGAATTGGAATAATATTTATCTCCGATTGCTTGCCCTAGGAATGGGTATTTTATATTAGCAATATCTTGTGGGGTTAGCCCACTTCCACTATCAATAATATCAATAACTATTTCTTTTTTATCTTGATCTTTATTTTTAACTAAATTTAGATTAACAGTTATTTTTCCATAGTTAGTCGTACTAATGGCATAATTAATCAATGATAAAATAATCTTACTTAATGCAGGGCCATCATTAATTAAAAGTAAACCCGGTCTTATATTATTATGGAAATAAAGGGTTAAACCTTTTCTTATCATAAACGGTGATGCCGTTATCAAAATGGATTCAACTAATGTTGAAAGCTCAAACTCATCCTTGTGAATTTTCCATTCCTGGTTTTCTAACTTATTAATTAACGTAATATTTTCTATCCATTCGGAAATGTAATTTGTCTTTTCTAATAATAAGCTAAGTAATTGCTGATGGGTGCTTTCGGGCAAGAGTTCTTTGAATTGATAAACCATCTCATTTATATCTTTGATTGGACGCATTAATTCTAATGACATATTAGATAAGATTTTACGTCGTGCGATGGTGTTTTTTTCATATTCTTGCTGTGCTAGTTGTAATTTTTTATTGATGAGTGCTTCATTGTCTTTATTCAGAAATATGAATAATGACGTATTGTCAATATTGCTATTATTGCTGGTTCTAATCTCATAAATTTCATTATTGATCGCGGTTTGGATTAAGCCATTATGCTCAATCGCCATTTGACGGATCTTTGACAAGTCGATATGAGGCAATAGTTTCTCAGCATGGCTGTTGCTAATAATTTTATGGTTGGAGGAGAAATTGTAGACTAATAATCCGATTGGAAGATTAGAAATGATATCGTTAGTCATCTCTTCTTTAATTCGCAGATTACGAGTCATTGAGATATAAGGGAAAACATACTTGTTACGTATATAGATGTGTCCGAACACAGAAATTGAAATAAAAGCAAGTAGGCTGATTAATAACCAGATATTTTTATAAGCGATCTCTTTAATCATCAATTTCAACGGATATTCATAAGAGAGTGAGTAGGGAATACCCGCAATAGGTTGAGAAAAAATTAAAGAAGAGCCATCAGTTGAGATCTCAATATTGTTTTTATCATAGACAGACTGCTGGCCTGTCGGTAGTAATCTTAAGTAGTGTGGTGATAACTCTGAAGGTAAAAAATTATTAATAGGTAAATCAAAGGCCACCACGCTAGTAAGTTGCCCTGGTACATTAAACATAATACGGTAGGTATAGTAATAGATATTTTCTGTAGACATCTTTCTAATAGGAGAAAGACTCTCTTTTTCATCTAATGCGGTTGATTGCATCAACAGTTCAGAGCGTTTGTTTTCAGCAGTTAACGTTAAGTAGCTTTCTTTGTAACGAATTTCTGGTTTTAGTACAGAGTGAGTGGTAATTAAAATAAGATCATTTCCTTTACCATTTAGATAATAAAGTGAACTGTAATCATTACGCACACCCCAGATAATTTCGAGTGAATTTGCAAACCGCTGTGCTAGTTGGAAAGTTTGTTCATTGGGTTTACCAAATATAATGGCATCAATTGTTTGATCTCGACCTTCAAGCCAAAAGACATCAGAACGTAGTTTTATTGGGTTAAGTGGTAAGGGGGGAAAGGCAGAGGTGTCTGATACTTTATTTGATAACTGAAAAAGCTGATTAGAGTGATAACGGTAATCTTCAACCTGTAAAGCAAATTTATGAGTCGTGTTGTTGATAGCATTTTTCTTACTATCTAGCCAAGTATCAAAATAACTGTAAGCGTATAGAAAAAGAGATATGACCATGAAAAGAAGAAACAGGGCATATAAACGAGTTAGTGTATTTGGCTTGAGTTGGTTCAATGTACGCATTCAGTTTGCGAGCCTTTAAGAAACAATGTAATTAAAAAAGAAAAGTTGAATAAACAATCACCATTATTCAGCCATTATATTAACAGGTTATCGCTTTAAAAGGGATATTCGGATGAACTTTGAGCAAACAAACAAAAAAAGCATATTTTTTTACAATAGAAGCTAGACAGCAGGGGCAGAGATAGGCATAATTCCGCGCTATGGAAGGATGGCCGAGTGGCTGAAGGCAGCGGTCTTGAAAACCGCCGATGGGAAACCATCCTAGAGTTCGAATCTCTATCCTTCCGCCAGAATTAGCCGGCTTAGCTCAGTTGGTAGAGCAACTGACTTGTAATCAGTAGGTCACCAGTTCGACTCCGGTAGCCGGCACCATATAAGAACCCGTTATCTCGTAAGAGGTAGCGGGTTTTTTCTTACCTATGTTTTATTTACCATCATCTTTTTAAGTTTTTTTCCTTCTCTGTTGTTCCATCTATCTCACAATACCTTCTTGTTTATTATTTTAAATTATCAAAAATTAACCACTATATTAGTGGGTTAGCATTTTTTAAACAAAATCAGACTGAAGATTGAGCAAACAGATAAAAAAGTCATTTTTTTTACAATCAGGACTAGACAGCGAGGCCAGAGATAGGCATAATTCCGCGCTATGGAAGGATGGCCGAGTGGCTGAAGGCAGCGGTCTTGAAAACCGCCGATGGGAAACCATCCTAGAGTTCGAATCTCTATCCTTCCGCCAGAATTAGCCGGCTTAGCTCAGTTGGTAGAGCAACTGACTTGTAATCAGTAGGTCACCAGTTCGACTCCGGTAGCCGGCACCATATAAGAACCCGTTATCTTGAAAGAGATAGCGGGTTTTTTCTTTGGTTAAATCTTAATGATAAAGCATGTATGTACTGAAAAAACACCACATTAATAAAAAGATGGTGGTGTTTTTAAGCATTACAATGATTACCATCCCATAACTGACCAGTTAAATACACGCCCCAAGATTTTTACTTCTTCTAATGTTGAACGCTCATCAGGGTAATCAATAGTGTTATAGCTACGGATGATAATGGTGTTATTGGGAAGTCGATGTAAAATTTTGACTCTCAAAAGATCACCTTGTTGAATAGCATAAATACCGCCATCAATAATTTTTGTATGTCCTGTACTGATAGTGACGATTGATCCATCAGGAATAACTGGGGACATACTGTCGCCATGCACTTTAAAGGCAACGGCATCGCTAGGTTGTACACCATAGCGATTAAATGTAGAACGAGAAAATCTCAACAATTCCACCTTTTGATTATCAGTGGTACAACTTCCGAAACCGGCAGCTAATTCAATAGTCGTATAGAAGGGGATTTCAACTTCATCTCGTTCTATCGGGGTATTATTGTCCCAATCATTAACCGGTGTCATTTCATTGACTGAAATGCCATCATTTCTTTTCGCTCCTCGTCCATACTCTAACCATTCTGGTCGAATATCTAACCACTGACTTAGGGCTAAAATGTTGGTTGAGTCAGGAATTGATTCACAATTTAGCCATTTCCATACAGCTGGCGCGCTCACTTTTATGCCTTGTTCAGCGAGTGCATCTGTAATTCTTTTACCTAATCCACGACCAGCGATCCCTGAATCTAAACACGCTTCTTGAAGTCTTTTTGTAAACTCCATTTTATTGTCATTTTTAACCATTGGTTAATTTCCTTTGCTACTTGACGTCACTTTGGTTAAAATATAACATTAACTACCAGTTAATAAAAGTAGAAAAAATACAAAAAAAGTAACTAAATAAACCAATACAAGAGTGGTAAGTAAAAAATCACGTTGAGATAACGCCGTAAAATGCGGGTGATTTAGATGCATAAATGCCATGCCTTGTCGTGGTACATGGATGACCAAATTAGTAATGATAGGAAATCAAAAGGAGCATTAAATGAGACTAGCAGACTTACCTAAATATTTTTCACCAAAAAGCATTGTATTAAGTGATGTAAGAACCGTTAAAGCGGTAGATTCGCTTTCTGTGACGGATGTGATGACATCAATTAGTTTAGTTACGCGAAAAGGGCGTATGGGCATAGAGTTGTTTTTAGCTAAACATAATATTAATCATCCAGATGAAGCGATAGAAAGTCTTTATCAATACGCGTTAACTCAGGCATACCAATATAAAGCGATTGATAAACTAACTGAAAATAATAAAGCCAAGGTTTTACATATTATTGCCAATTATGCCTTTCAAGATTATTCAAGAAGTGCAGCAAGCAAAAAAGTTTGCCCTGATTGCAGTAATGGATTTATTGAAGTTGACGTTTTTACTACCAAAAGCTATACATCAAAACCAGTTAAAAGGTTTGAGCGAAATCTTAAAAATGCACTTAAAGTAAAACCAACAAATAACATTTCTTATCGAGAAGTCAGAGAGATAACTCGTGTCGTTTGCCCAACGTGTAAAGGGAAAGCTGAAATTCGCTTAGCTTGCCGTTGTCATGGCCGTGGCCAAGTTTTGGATAAAAAAGAGAGTGAAAAACAGGGCTTGTCAGTTTTTAAGCCTTGTAGCAAATGCGCAGGACGCGGATATCCTCGTTTAAAATTCAGTGAAGTATTAGCGCAAGTACAAACGGTGGTGAGTGTTTCTAAAACAGTAGCATACAGTAACTATAAGGCATTATTTGAACATTTAGTGGAAGAATGCTTTAAAGAAGAGTCTTTATCAGAAAAAATTCTTCAAGAAGTAACTATTAAGTAATAATTTTCTCTATTTATTTATTTTTTTAGAAAATAGTTATTGACTTTCAGGAAAAATAAACATACCATACCTCCACAGTGAGAGATTTGTATCTAAAGACCTCACGACAGAATATAAAAAGCCCCTACTTAAAGTGGGGCTTTTTTTGTATCTGTATTTTCTTAACGAATACAAAGTAACAATATTTGTTAAAGTTTATTTTCAATTGAAGGCCACAATGTGGTCTTTTTTTATATCCGCCATTTATCTAATTAGATAAATAAAACATAAACATACTCATGTTAAAACCGCGCTTAAATTTAAGTGCGGTAGATGAGTATCTTATTTATTACATTTCCTCCTATTGGAGGTAAGCCGTGAGAAACAATGAAAGAAAATCCAGATCTATGGGAACAGATATTTATTGTTCTTTCTTCAATGAAAGAACAAGGGATATCAGCCTCTCTAGCTGGAGGAATGGCTATTCTTCGAGGTTTATATAACGGCGGAGGATGGAAAAAAACCTCTATAGATGGGTTGATGTGTGCAATGTTTGCTTGGTTTATTAAAGATATTCTCATTTTATTTAATATTAATCATGAGTTTGCTTACTTAGCCAGTGTTTTTATTGGCTATATTGGCGTGGATTCCGTGAGTAAACTTCTCAAAGGAAGAGCTGGAGTTAAAAATGGCTAAAATAGCACGGGGTGAGCGTAATAATAATCCTGGTAATATTCGGCATGGTTCACAATGGCAAGGGTTATCTGTAGAACAAACAGATAAAGATTTTTGCCAATTTATTTCGCCCGAATATGGAATACGAGCTATCTACAAATTATTACAAACCTATCAAAAAAAATATGGCTTAAATACGATTAAAACGATTATTCATCGTTATGCTCCGCCTAACGAAAATAATACAATAGGCTATATTAATCGTGCCTCAAAAGAAATAGGTATTGAAATTGATACTCCTATTAATACCCGATTAAAAAATGTCACTATTCCTTTAGCAATAGCGATTGTTAATATTGAACTTGGCTATCAACCTTATTCCAAAAAAGTCTTTGACGATGCTTGGTTGCTATTATGAATTATTTATCAAAAATAATGCTAATAACAATTTTATGTCTAGGTATAGGATTATTTTGGTTAATTGATAAAAATATATCTTTGAAAAATGAATACGATGATATTTATCAATCTCTTATTCAAAAAATTGCAGAGAATAAAGATTATCAATTAAGAATTAATCGACTTAATCAACTTGATAATCAACATACACAGGAACTTGTTCATGCGAAAAATGAAATTGGTCGGTTGCGTGATATTAGTGAGCGTACACCTGAGCGGGTGTACATCAACGCAGAGTGTCCCAAAGCGCCAATTACTTCCTCCTCCAGCTTGGATGATGCAAACGCCGCCAGACCTACTGGCACCGCTATCCGAAATTATTGGTTACTCAGAGAACGAATTGCGAAGTCAGAACAGATCATTTTAGGTTTACAGGATTATATTCGCCAAGAGTGTATTAATTGAAAATATTTTTATACGACTGATGAAATAAAAATAACTAATTAATTTTTAAATAAAAGGAGAGTTATATTAAGGAGGTAAAATGAAAGATAATGATATTAATATTGCCATTCGTGAACAACTATTAAAACAATTTAACTCAGCAAATATTAGTGTTGAGGTTATTGCTGCTTTTCATCCGGAAAAAAATAAAAGATAGTAACCTTTTTATTTTTTTCCAATAAAGGAAGTTGGCCAAGGTTGGCAAAAAATAAATTATAATATTCAAGGTAATAATGCAAATCATAAAGAACAAAAACTGTTTGAATTAACATTCCAGTTTCAAGGTTTTATTAAACAACATTCAAATTTAACAGCAGGTGATTTAGTTAGAATGACTCGAATGATTATTAACTCGCTGTCTTTTGTTGAATCAATGAGAAAAATGGGAATTGGTATACAGCGAGCGACCGATATTATAAGCCATTAAGTGGAGATGTTACGGTAACATCGCAAGATATTTTTAATGGTCAGCTATTTTAATTGGCGTGAATCAAAATTTAAATAGCTATAAAACAGCAGGTATCTATTTTTAATATAGATTGAATAATAGAAGTAAAAAATAATAGAAAATTATTTTTAACGAAATTGTTTTATCTTATTTTATTATCACTATCAATTCCCATGGGAATATAGTCATTCACCTCTTTCATTAAATTCTCTTTAATCTAATAGATAATATCAGCAATGACATTATCACTAAACATATTTTAGCGATAATTATAAAAACAGTTCTCTATTTTATAAAATAAATATGATTCACAATATACTAATATTACTTAATGAAATTATAATTTAAATTTAAAACAGTAAATAGTCATTATTCTAATTTAATAGAATATAACTATGTTTATTAAATATAATGTTAAGAACTAGCTGAAAATAGAAAAAATAAGCGCCATAGGGAAGCTAAGTGGCCAAGTGAGTGCGATTAATAATGCACTGAGAAGGCGCATAGCAAGACTGGGATCTTTCGTTAAAAAGAAAGTAATAATAAACGAGATCACAGCTCCAATAAGGTAGCTTATTCCAATAATAGCGATAGCAGACATAACGAATCATTCAGTAAATAGACTGTGGCGATTGTACTCCAAAATTGTTAAATAAACAGAGGAATAGGGCAAATTTTTCGATAAATGTCATAAGGAATGTGTGATTTTTAAACATTCATCTCACTTTTGATCGCTAGTTTTCTTGGGTTTTAATGACACAAGGTAGTAACAAATTTAAAATTATAAAAGTAAAAAATAGTTGTAGTGGATTGATTTTAATGGTTATTATTTAAAATTTTTATTGTCATTAGACCTTTATCTTAAAAGCTTAAATAAGAGGCCTTGGATTTTTTTTAGTAGTTTTAGTATAAAAATTAAAATTTTCGAATGCTGATTTTTAAGGCAAGATAAGAATGATTGCGGGGGAAATATGTTGTTCAAAAAGCAAACGCAATAATGATATTAAAAATTGGTATCGACAAATGAAAAAATAAATGGAATACAGTTTTATACATATTGTAGATCAATTGGCTTATGGATGGCGCGACTTAATGGAGTTAAGCGTTAGCTAGGAAGCAATTTAAATCCTCTTTAAAGACAAAAGGGGATTTATTTTTTTATGTCTATTTAAGATAGGGGTTTATAGCGATGGTTATAGTAACATGTTAACTTATTGAATGTGACAACCCGTCAATGATATTTATTTTAATAAAAATAAATATTGTTTTGATAAATAGATAAAGAATGTGGTGGTTTTATGATCCCTTATCAATCAACTTTGACGTTTTGGTTTGAAGAATGCACTCCAGAGCAATGGTTTAAAAAAGATCTGCAGTTTGATAAAGAAATAAATCGTAGATTTGGTGAGCTATGTTTAAGCGCAAGTCGTGGTGAACTTGCATCATGGCGTGAAACGATAGAAGGGCGCTTAGCGGAAATTATTATTCTTGACCAATTTTCTCGTAATATTTGGCGTGATACACCAAAAGCCTTTGCACAAGATAATATGGCGCTAATTTTAGCACAAGAAGCCATTCGTTTACCTGAATATCTGACGTTAACACCCGTTAAACGTAAATTTATGATAATGCCATTTATGCATTCAGAATCACGTAAAATACACCAAGATGCGGTTGTATTATTTTCTCAGCTTAATGATGAAAATACGTATCAATATGAACTAAGACACAAAGAAATTATTGATAAATATGGTCGTTATCCTCATCGTAATGAAATCTTAGGCCGGACATCTACGCCAGAAGAATTAGCCTTTTTACAACAACCGGGCTCTTCATTCTAAAAAAATGCATACCTAAAAAGGTATGCATTTTATTTTGTTACTTATAGATTAATATGTAAGTAAATCAAGATTACATCGTAATATGCCATAAGTTATAGAAGGCGATACGGCCTGATAACTCGGCAATAATGACCGCTGCAGCACAAGTTACCAGCGTCATTTTTGATGCTTGAGCTTTTACAGCAGTAAATCCAACGATCACCACGCCTAATGCTAATACTGCTAATTGGAATCCCCAAAATAGTGATTGATCCGCGCTAAGCTCGGGGCCGGTAAAGCCTAAGAAGCTAACATAGCCGGAGCGTGTAGCAAAAGTAATAATGGCACCGATAATAAAGGACAATGCGCCTAAACGTCTTGCGCCTGTTGCCATTGCCAGTACGCCACCACCCACTAAGAGGGTCATCCAAAATTGCAGTGTAGTGTAATCAGTATTCCAGTTAGCAATTGTTGGAATATGATAAACTTGCGGAATTGACCAAACGAATGCTAGACCAAAAACAACAGTAAACAGATTACAAATTTCACGTAATCCTTTCCATTTTTTCATTATAGTGAGTGCAACAGTGACAAAAGCAAAACCTGTAAACACACCACTTAGGAACGCTTCGTTACTCATTGGAGAACGGCCAACGCCTAATAGCATATTGAAAAAACGCAGTGGCTGACCCACGTGTAATCCACCAATGCCTAAACCCACCAGCATTAGTATCAGC
The DNA here is from genome assembly GCF_009915985.1 of Proteus sp. G2626. Taxonomy (NCBI): domain Bacteria; kingdom Pseudomonadati; phylum Pseudomonadota; class Gammaproteobacteria; order Enterobacterales; family Morganellaceae; genus Proteus; species Proteus sp. G2626. The sequence goes on from NZ_JAABNH010000026.1 coordinate 214,574, forward strand.
GCGAGGATATTGGCATTACGTAGTTGGTTCTCATCAATTTGACCTAATTTTTTACTGATATAAGCAATAAGAAACAGGCCTGCTGCTGAAGAACCTAAAACAGTAAAAAAGACTAGAGGAAGTTCATGCATGGTTTATACCTCCGCCGCATTTTGAACTGAGCCAGTTTTATCACCAGAAGGTTTTGCTTCTTTGTGAGCTTTGATAACGATATTGGGATTGGTCAGGCTAGGATCAGGCATAGGTGCGATACCACACTCAGTGCCGTGTTTTGCTCTGATCACTTCAATATCATCAAAATCCAATGCACGTTGAGGACATGATTCAACACAGACCGGTTTCATGCCTTGTGCTACACGTTCGTAGCAACCATCACATTTAGACATGAGTTTTTTCTTCTCATCGAATTGTGGTGCACCATAAGGACAACGCAATTCACAATAACGGCAACCAACACAAACATCTTGGTTAACAACCACTAAACCATCTTCTTCACGTTTGTGCATGGCCCCTGTTGGGCAACCTGCTACACAAGTTGGATTAGAACAATGGTTACAAGAAATGGATAAATAGTAACTATAGATATTTTGTGTCCAGATCCCGTCTTGTTTCGCCCAGCTACCACCGCCATATTCATAAACACGACGGAATTTAGGGCCTAAATCTAAATCTTTTTCATCCTTGCAACTGACTTGACATGTTTTACAGCCAGTGCATTTTGTGGAGTCAAAATAAAAACCATATTGCTTCATGAGTTAACTCCTTATGCACGTTTCACTTCAACAAGGTTTGTATGTTGTGGATTTCCTTTAGCAAACGGCGATGGGTGCCAGCTTGTTAATGTATTAATACATCCACCGGTATCTACACCTGTTGTATCAAGTGAACGCCATGCACCTTGCGGTACTGCAATCACACCAGGTAATACACGATCAGTCACTTTGACAAGAATATTTAGGCGACCACGTTCGTTATAAATTTCAGCGATATCGCCTGATTTTAACCCACGTTCTTGTGCATCAATTGGATTTAACCAGAATTGATGAGGGATAGCTTCACGTAGCATAGCAACGTTATAATAGCTTGAGTGAACGTGACCTTTATCGTGGAAACCTGTCATTTGCAGAGGGAATTTGGTTTTAAGCTTAAGGTTTTCAACGCCTTCTTCATTCTTACAATATTCTGGGATCGCAGGAATACGGTCACCTTCAGGTAAAATCCAGCCTTCGGTATCTTGCATTAATTTTTCAGAATAAATTTCAATCTTGCCTGACGCTGTTTTTAATGGATTAGCGATAGGATCTTGACGGAATGCTTCAAGTGCAACGTATTGATTACGATTTGGTAATTTACGATCGATAATCCCCATATCATTGGTTTCTGCAAAGGTAGGTAATGCAGGGTTTTTCTCTCGCATTTGGTTATAACAATACTCAATCCACTCTTCGTAAGTCCGACCTTCTGTAAATTGCGCTTTGGTACCCATTTTTTCTGCGATATCGGTTAAGACATCATAGCAAGGGCGGTTTTCCCAAAGTGGTTTAATCGCATTTTGTAAGCGGACAACATAGTGGTAAGCGCCACTGGCGTAAGAGTTATTGATAAGGTCGTTGGTTTCAACTGTTGTGACATCTGGCAGTAAAATATCCGCATATTTTGCAGAAGGTGTCATGTGGTTATCCCACACTAAAATAAACTCACATTTTGATTCATCTTGCAGTAAATCATGGGTTTTATTCAGGTCAGCGTGTTGGTTACCAATCACGTTACTGGAATAACACCACATAAATTTAATGCCAGTATCGAGTTTATCTTTATTTCTGACACCTGCATTTTTGCTGGTTAATTCTTCACCACGCGCAATGGCTTCAGACCACATGAAAGTGGGGATCAGTGTTTTTACAGGATTAGGTAGAGCGAAGCTTGCAACAGGATAAGCCACGTTCCCACCCCAACAGCCGGTATTTGTACCAGGACGACCGATATGACCTGACATTAATGGTAACATCATAATCGCACGGCAGGCTTGCTCACCATTTGAAGTACGTTGGATCCCCCAGCCTTGAGATATCCACGCAGCTCTTGCGCCTCCAATTTCACGTGCTAATTGGATAATACGTGCAACAGAAATACCCGTTAATTTACTTGCCCATTCTGGGGTTTTTGCAATGCCATCAGGACCATTACCCAAAATGTAATCTTTATAAGAGCCATTTTCAGGTGCTGATGCAGGGAGTGTTTGTTTATCCCAACCAACGCAATATTCACGTAAGAAGTCTTCATCGGTGATACCTTCTTGGATCATCACATAGCCTAATGCAGCGACTAATGCCGCATCAGTACCAGGATAAATAGGGATCCATTCGGCACCCAGTGTTGTCACACTGTCAGTGCGACGAGGGTCGATGATGATAACTTTACTTTTGCTCTTATCTAACGCATTTAGCGTTTCATAGAACTGGCCACCACCGGACATACGTGTTTCAGCAAGGTTATGACCAAACATCACAACGAGATCTGAATTCTCAATTTCTGTTAACAGCGATTCCAGCATATCGCCATAAACGTAAGGGACGATACCTGTTAATTGAGAGTAAGAATAAGTACCGTAGTCACTTAAAAAACCACCTACAGTGCTTAATAAACGTTTACATGCGGTTCTGCCGTGTAAGTTTGCACCAGTAGAGCCTGTACCGTACTGGTAATAAATTGCTTCATTACCATACTTTTCAATGGTGTATTTTAATTTTTCGGCGATGATTGATGTTGCTTCATCCCAAGAAATACGTTCAAATTTACCTTCACCTCGTTTACCCACACGCTTCATTGGGTATTTTAAACGGTCTGGGTTATACGTTTTCCAACGTACAGAACGACCACGTAGACATGGGCGAATTTGGTGAAGACCAAATGTTGAATCGTCATACATAGTTTCATTAGAAATTCGACGAATAACGCCATCTTTCACATGAACTTTTAATGGGCAACGGCTACCACAGTTCACTAAGCATGCACTGTATTTGATAGTTTCTGAAGTCTCATCAGGACGAATACCCTGGGGGGTTTGAGCATGAGCAGCGAATGGTAATGAAACCGTTCCTGCAACGGCTGCAGCACCAGAAAGAACGGCTGCAGACTGAATGAATCCACGCCGACTCATTTCAGTAATAGAAGTGTTATTTTTAATTTTTGACATTGACATTACCCTAACATTTTTCACAACAAGTAAAGTTGTATATCTATGTTAAGTTATAACCCTTCTACCTATAATGATTTATATCAATATAAAAAATGTTAATAACGTTATCTAAAAAAATAATTATTAAACAAATGGTTACATTTTTTGATAAATACCACTTTAGTGGTAAATAAAATATCAAACAAATAGGACTTAGCAATTAATCGGAATATAAAAAATAACATATCGTTTTAAGGTGATTACCAATAAAACAAGATTGTTAATATGATAACAAAATAAAAAGTTGAAAATATTTGTTAATACAAAAAGCCAAAAGGAGAATGTATCTCCTTTATGACTTTAGATAAAAATAATTTATTGCAGGTTATTTTCTACAGGTAATCTGAGTGCTCTTACATCATTTCCTGTTGGCGATTGATGCACTCTTAAACCAAATTGAGGCAAAATAGCAAAAATATGATCAAAAATATCTGATTGGATTGCTTCGTATTGTACCCAAACCGTTGTGTTGGTAAACGCATAAATCTCAATGGGAAGGCCATCAGACGTTGGTGCTAACTGTCTTACCATAATTGTCATTTGTTTATGTACATTGGGATGATTTTTTAAATAAGCTTCAACATAAGCACGAAAAGTACCAATATTAGTCATGGCGCGCTGGTTCAATGGGACTTGACTTTCATTGCCTAACGCCGCGTTAAAGTCATTAATTTCACTTTCTTTATTTTTGATATAAGGTGCCAGCAGATGTGCTTTTTCTAAATCATCGATTTGCTTTTTATCTAAAAAATGAATGCTATTGATATCAAGTGAGAGGCTCCGTTTAATACGGCGCCCTCCTGATTTTGTCATTGCTTGCCAGTTTTTAAACGAATCTGAAATAAGTGAATAAGTTGGGATGGTGGTAACGGTGTTATCCCAATTACGAACTTTAACAGTAGTTAAACTAATATCAATAACTGCACCATCAGCGCCATATTTAGGCATCTCTAACCAATCACCTAGGCTTATCATGTTGTTTGCGGATAACTGAATACCAGCCACCAATCCCATAATGGGATCTTTAAACACCAACATTAATACGGCTGTCATTGCCCCTAAACCACTGAGTAAAATTAGGGGGGATTTGCCTATTAGCAGGGAAATAATCATTATCCCAATTAGGACAGAAGCAGCAAGTTTTAAACTTTGAAAAATACCTTTTAATGGTAATCGGCCAAAAGAGGACGAATTTCTCATAATCTGCATGCAAAGATCCATAATAGAGAAAAGCATCAATAAGCCGAAAATTAAACACCAAACTTGAGCACTGGTGGTAAGAATTTCTTGTGTTTTACCTGCGCCCATCCAAACAAGTGCTTGAATATTAACAACGATACCTTGGATTAAAAAAGCAAAACGACTAAATAATTTGTTTATTTCTAACGAAAGTTGCCATTTTTGATCATATTGACTGACGGCTTTTGAAATTCGAGGTAAGACTAATTTGTGCAAAATAAAATGAAGAACAAGGGCGACAAGGAAAATAATAGCCAAAACAAGTAATAGAGAAGCGATTTGAGCGTATTCCTCATTGAATTGACGTATCCATGTAAGCAGTTGCTGCTGCATAAAATATCCTCATAATTAATATGTGTTGTGCATTAAGAGTACAGAAAAGAGATCTTAGTTCAAGGAGGTGAATTTTTTGTTACGAAAGATGCGCGGAAGAGTGAGGTCAGAAAAAAGAAGTGTATTGAATAAAAGCCAGAAATAGTCTTTTTGCGATGAGGGTGCTACTTCTGGCTTTTCTATTTTTATTTTAAATTAAATGCTTAAAGCAAGCGAGTTGATGATAATTGTACAACAACTTGGTGCAAGTGAGTAATAAAAGAAGTCATTGATTTCATATTAAGTATCCTATTAATAAAATGTGATTTGTGTCACAAATATTTTCTAAGATTGATTTTAATCACATTCTCATAACAGTCAATAGCTTTATGCAAAAATATTTTAAATTTTAAATTATTTTTTATATCAAACGCATTTTTTGTCTATCTAATCGTTGCTATCTTACTCGTAAATTTCTTTATCTTATTGTTTATTAATTGTTTTTATTTTCGTTTGTTAATAATGCTCAGTTGACTTTTTTCTATTGTGATTTTCACTGAAATTTTTTGCTTTAAGCTCAAAATGGAATCGGAAAAAGAAAGGAAATCACTCAATGAATATCGAAACGAAAGAAGAGCGTTTGCAGAAAATATTACAAGGCGAGAAAGAAATTTTAGAGTTTCAACCTCCTGCCTATAGTACTCAGGCTCAAGCCGTTATTGACGCAGATGTGAAGATTGAATTTAATCAGGTCAAAGAATCCCCTGATGAAGTTGATAATGAAGTAAAAATGAATCGAGTCATCAAATATGAAGTTATTGTAACGGGGATCAATTTACGTTTGGCAGAATGGCGTACCAGCCCTAAAGGAATTTTAATTTTGCCTAATAATAAAGATGTCTACATTACGATTGTTGATAACAATAAAACAGAGATCTCTTTAACAGGAAATCGTAATGGGGTGGCGTCATTACAATTGATACTAAAAGATGAAGATGACGAAAGTATCGTGTATTACGCAACGCCAATACAAATTCGTGTTACGCCTCCAAAGCCTAATCCTAGTACTGATTGTACTGCGACTAACTGTGAGCAATTTGATGATTTATTGACGATACGCTCGGAGTCTATGCAGTGGCCAAGTAAATGGGAAAGCGTGTCTAAAAGCTTTGTTGTTCATTTACAAGATCATGAGGGGGAAGATGTATCAAATAAAGAAGTTAAATTAGTCTACGATGTTGATAATAGTACACTTGGCGTTGAACCCGAAATTTATAATGCTGATGGCGAGAAGATAAATATAGGGAAAACAAATAAATATGGTATCGCGAATTTTAAAGTTAAATTTAAAAAGAGTGAGCCAAAACAAATTGCTATTTTTCATGCTGAATCTGAAAATAGTGAAGATCCCACTAAGCCAGTGAAATCAAGAGATTATTATGTTGAAATCACAACGGAGAAGCTCCCCTCTCCGAAAGTACCAGCAACATTAAATGGGATTTTAAGTTATCACAGTGAAAATTATTGTGTGAATGCCAATCTTATTTTAGGACGAGATATTAGTGAAAGTACTCAAGTTGGTTTTTATTTTAATGACCAATTAAAAATGTTGCCTTGTACTGATAAATCCGCGGTTTCTGTTAGATTGGAAAATCAAGCATTAACAAATGGTATTCATTACATCTCTTTCTTTACCGTTGATATATTCGATAATATCTGTTTTTCTCGCCGAGAGCGTATTATTGTTGATAATTCTTTGACAGGAGAGTGTAGTAAGCAAATTAAAAATATTGCGCCTAAACCTTGCATTAGTGTCACTATTCCACAAATTTGCGATCGTTATTTTAACTCTGTCAATATTAGGCTTGTACCTTCTTTATGCTTACAAATTAAAAATCGTGTTGCAAAAATGCATATCCAAAAAATGGTTATCATTTTTAATGGTTATTCTAAAGTGAATGGCAGTGAAAGAACGTTAGTGTATCGTTCTACACTTGAAATCTATGCAGATGATCCTCGTTTAGGTAACTTCTTACATGATACAACACCAAATAATGAACCTATAAATATGGTTGAAATATTAGAGCCTGCATTAGAAAGTATTTTGGCTGATGCACTACCGAATATTGAAGTCGGACAATTAGGTATCCAAGTGATGATATTTGAAAATACAGGGAATTGTTATCTTTGTGGGGAAAATATGTATACGGTATCTCTGCGCTTACCTTGTGCTTAAGACCTCTGTTTAACAGAAAGAATAGTCTTCCTGCTCAAGAGCCACATGATGTGGCTCTTCATTTCGATAAAACAAATAAGAATATTATTACCGTATAGTTAAATTAGCGTGTCATTCTTTTTATTGCACTCGTTATCGATAATATGGTGATAGAGCTTAAAATCAGTTGTATACCAATCAATGCCATAACTAATGCTATTGAGGTTTCAGGACCGAAAGCAAATAAGAAATAAGCAATCACTAAATCCAAAAATCCCGCCAAGATATTAAACCAGCCATAAAAGTTATCTTTGATTTGTTTGAAACCAATATTTAGACGTAATATCCCTGCAAAAATAAAGAGAAAGCCGATAAAAAAAGCGAGGCTAAGCATACCGTTTAGTGGGTCAGTAATAAAAATATAGCCAAGTAAAAGATAAATAAAACCAGCTAATAACGTAATGAGCATTGACCAACCTGAAGAAACTTGGGAATTGAACCCGCCAATAATACTGGATATTGCACAGGCAAAGAAAACGACACCCAGTAATATACTGATAACAACACCAGAAGAGAGAGGGTTAATAATACAGATAAAACCTGCAATGAAGCCTAATGTGGCAATAATATTCATTAAGGTACATTGCTTTTTAACCAGTTTCTCTGTTAGCTGAGATAAATTATTCTTATTAATATCTAACATAGTAACCTCTTTATCCTTAATATATGGAACATAAGTTAAATTATAGCAATTTTTGCTTATATAACATGACTTCTTTAAATAAAACTATAATTAAAAAGGAGTAGAGAAGGTGAGTAATCACTTTTGAAATGTAAAGTTGAAGGAGTAAGGTAGTGAGCTAAGATTAAATGTTAATAAAAGTTATAACGGAGGTAAAATGTCTGATATTGTGTATTTAAATAATCAGTTTGTACCTAAAGAACAGGCTAAAATATCTGTTTTTGACCGTGGTTTTTTATTTGCAGACGCGGTTTATGAAGTTACCGCAGTGATTGATAGTCACCTCATTGACTTCGAAGGGCATTTTCAACGTTTACAGCGTTCGTGCAAAGAATTAGGATTATCCCTTCCTATAACGAAAGCGCAGTTAATTAATGTTCATCAGCGACTTATTAAAAATAACCATCTTCATGAAGGGCTTATTTATTTACAAATAACCCGAGGTACTGATTCATCTCGCTTTTTTGATTTTCCTGCTTCATCAATTCCTTCCACAATAGTTGCTTTTGTTCAGCACTCCACCATAATTAATCACCCTAATGCAAAAAAAGGTATTTCGGTGATCAGTGTTGATGATATTCGTTGGCAGCGTTGTGATATTAAAACAGTGTCATTATTAGCTGCGTGTTTAGCAAAACACCATGCTCATCAACAAGGCGCTGACGATGCTATTTTAATAAAAGACGGTTATATCACTGAAGGAAGCTCAAGTAATTTCTTTATTATCAATTATGATAATGAAATTATTACTCGTCCATTGAGTCAATGTATTTTGCCTGGTATTACGCGTCAGGCTATTATTCAATTAGCGCAAGAGAAAGGCCTTAAAGTTATTGAGCGTTTATTTACACTTGATGAAGTGAAAAATGCAAATGAAGCTTTTATTAGTTCAGCAACCACATTGATTTGGCCAGTAACCTCAGTAGATAATGAGCTTATCAATCAGGGGAAAGTAGGGCCTTTATCGCAGCGTTTACGTCAAATTTACCTCGATAAAGCGATTCAGAAATAATGAGTTATTGGATAAAAAGGTACTTGTAAAAGTTATCGCACTGTTTTCTGATTTTTATTGCAATATAACAGTGCGATAAATTTATTATTTCGTGAGGTTAATTATGATGTTCAATAATCATTACTGCAGTTGTATCTGGCTCTAATGCCCGCAATACATGAGTAACATCTCCGGGATAGCAAATATAATCTCCGGGTTGCAATTCTTGTTGATTATCTAGCGTTCCTACTATTGCACTACCACTGATTATAATAATATGTTCAGTCACATTTTTACTGTGGGGATCTGACACTCTGTCTTTTCCTGGTTGAGCAATCACTGTGTATATATCGCGTTTTGCCCCCACAGGACAGGAAGACAGTAAAAAAGCATGATAATACGCTTTCTCTGCACTAATTTTAAAACCATCACCTTTGCGAATAACTTTAACTTCAGATTGTGGTGCTGAAATAAGTTGAGAAAAGGGAATATTTAATGCAACACAAATCGCCCAGAGTGTTTCAATACTTGGGTTTCCTTGGCCCGCTTCTAATTGAGATAATGTGGATTTTGCAATACCTGCTCGTCTTGCAATTTCAGCAAGCGAAAGGCCCGCTTTTTTTCTCTCTCGAGCTAGAGCCTGAGAAATAATTTCAATAGGCGCACAAGGCGATGACATCATAGCTTCCTTTAAAATCATCTTGCAAAAAAATATATCGTTCAACATAATGAACGATATGTTCAATAAAAAATACGATATTCTATGCAAATTAACAGTCGCCTTGATAATAACGTACTTAGAGACATTCTGCTTGTTTCATTAGCCGATGGCATTGTAGGTATTTCTTATGGTGCTTTAGCTCATACTCAAGGGTTTGATTTTTGGGTGCCATTGGTGCTATCCATTTTTGTTTTAGCTGGCGCTTCTGAGTTTCTTTTTATTGGTGTTGTGGCGATGGGAGGAAGTGCAATTTATGCAGCACTTGCTGGGTTAATGGTCAATGCGCGACATATTCCATTTAGTATGGCGGTAAAAGATTTACCCGGAAAAGGGCTTAAGTCATTACTAGGTTTTCATATATTAAATGATGAAAGTGTTGTATTTGGTTTATCTCAACGAACGGCAGAGCAAAATAAACGCGCATTTTGGGCGTGTGGATTGAGTATTTTTCTGGTTTGGCCTTTAGGAACCATGCTTGGTGTTTACTTAGGGTCATTTATTGTAGATATAAAGATGTTAGGGCTAGATGCGATGTTTCCAGCCATCATTCTCGCATTAAGTCTACCAGCATTAAAAAATAAACTAACACGCCATGCAGCAATAATAGGAAGCATTATTGCACTCGCAACCACATTATTCCTCCCTGTTGGGATCCCCGTTTTATTATCGCTATTAGGCGTGTTATTTGTGTTAAGGAGAATATAATGTCCACAGCATCTATTATTACAGGAGTTATTATTCTCGCGGTTGGCACATATGCTATGCGTCTTTCTGGAATATTACTTAACAGTAAATCGGGAGTTTCTCCTCGCGTAAAAGAGATACTTTCATTATCGGCCATTGTTATTTTATTCTCAGTTGCAATGACTTCGACATTTTTTGATGGTAATCAACTCGCTGATATATCAAAAATTATTGGTGTCGGTGTGGCAGGTGTTCTCACTTGGAAAAAAAAGCCATTTATTATGATTGTACTAAGCGCTGCAATAGTGACAGCAGGGTTACGTTGGTTAATACGTCTTTGGGGATAAATTTATTATTAACGTTATGGTAATCAAAAAAGGAGGTATTTATACCTCCTTTTTAATAGATTTTATTCGTTAATGGATGATTAATCATTTTCTGATGATTGGGGTTCTCGTGGTAGCGCAATAATAAAACCGATCCCCTTATTATTAATCCCTTCAGTTACGATTAATGATGCTTGAATTTTATTTGCGAGATTAAGAGCAATAGATAAACCTAAGCCACTACCTGTTTCATTAGATCCAGGTACACGATAAAAACGAGAAAAGAGGGCATTAATATGTTCTTTTGCCACCCCAGGTCCATTATCACGCACAATAACGTTAACCCCTTCAGCATATTTATTTTCAATAGTGATCTCTACTTGGCTACCTTTAGGGCAATATTTAATAGCATTATCAAGTAGATTATTAAAAATAGAGAGTAACGCCTGTTTATCTGTTTTAAGCGTTAAAGACTGCCCCTCATTTAGTGATAATTCGATATTTTTAGTAATTGCGTATGGGACACGTTGCGCTATTGCATTACCAATGACATTATAGATATCAAGTGTTTCTATTTTAAGAGGAAAATCATCACATTCTAATCGCGCTAAATCAATTAATTGATGAGAAAGGGCTGCTGCTCTATCAAGCGATTGTTTCATATCATCAATAATTTCTTCACGCTCTTGTTGATCATCAACTAAAGAGAGTAAATGTAGTTGGGCAATAACGGCTGCGATAGGTGTTCTTAATTCATGAGCCGCATCAGCCATAAATTGTTTTTCACGAATATTAGCTGTATCAATTCTTGCCATTAATTGGTTTAATTCTTTAAAGATTGGACGTATTTCTTTAAATTGCTGACTGACATTAATAGGGGTTAAGTTACGAGGTCTGCGATTAGAAATAAGTTCTGCGGCTTGTCTTAATGGACGTAAACTAAAATAAGCGGTAATTAAAATGGCCAAAATAACCGTTGCAAGTATAAATAAAAAAGGTACAAATGTTCCTTCAACCGGATTACCAATAACATGACCTCTATCTTCAACGGATTCACCGATAAACACTTTTATTTTATGTTTGTCTCCCCAGCTAAAAGAGAGTATCCATTTTTCTCCTGCGACAGAAACTTTTTCTGATGCTAATGAAAGGACTCTTGTAGGGATGGGTAATTCAGGGCGATTAGTATAAATTAGGGTATTATTTTCATCTAAGGCGATAAACCAAGGTAAATATTGTAATTCATCATCTTCACCATTAAGCATAGCGTCGATATACATACCTTGTAAGTTATGTGCGATTTCTTTGAGCACTTCAGGTTGGTCAGCAACAATTTCTAGGGTATTAGCAAAACCTTTAGCGATAATTTCTTGCTGTTTATTATAAATATTTTCGAATTCAGCAAGATAATCAAATTGTATCCACGCTAACCATACTCCCCAGAGCATAACAATAGAGATAATCTGAAGAACAATAGTGTAAATAAAGAAAGAACGGATCTTCATTTAGTTAGCTTCTTTTTTTAATAAATAACCCACACCACGTACGGTGATAATACGTTCTTTTCCTATTTTTCTGCGTAAATTATGCATGTGGACTTCGAGGGAATTACTTTCAATTTTATCGTCTAAACCAAATAAGCGTTGCTCTAACTCTGATTTACGCACCACGTTGTCAGTATTACGCATTAATTCATATAACAATTGATATTCTTTACCTGATAATAAAAGAAGCTCGTCATTTAAGGTTACTTGGTGGTTTGCTGGATTAAGCTGTAAATCACCAATAGACCATATTTGTGATGAAAAACCCGCCATTCTACGGCTAACTGCTTTTACGCGAGAAATAAGTTCTGGCATAGCAAAAGGCTTCGGTAAAAAATCATCAGCTCCAGAATCTAATGTTTGTACTAAATTGTCGATTTGAGTACGGGCCGTTAAAATGATAATTGGGATTTTTTCACCATTTTTTCTAAGTGAAATAAGTTCATCTTGTCCGTCACCATCAGGTAGACCCAAATCTAATAACATTAAATCAAAAGGGCGCTGGCTCAGTTGAACACGGGCATCAGCAAGTAATCTAACCCAGCATGGATGAAAACCAGCAATTTCAAGCCCACGACAAAGTGCTTTACCGAGTTGTAAATCGTCTTCAACCAACAAAATATTCATAATAATACCTATCTAAAATCGTCTTAAGAAAGTATAAGAGCCAAACAAAAATTGAGCAATATAATAAAATGTAAAGTCAAGTTTGATTAATGAACTCTTAATGTAAGATAAAATTTTATTTAATATGTTTTTTTACTAAAAATAAATGATTTTAAAAAGAAAGTATTATTATGAATCACTTTATTAAGGTAACTATTGTTCTACTTTGTTATTCCAAGGAATTTAATGTTAAATTTAAAAGATGAGCTAAGATAGAATTGTTTTTATTAATTCATTTTAACTAATATATTTTTCACGCTATTATGCTACGCTAACGTAAATGATTCATCTAAGACACTTGCTATTTTAAAATAGAATATAATTCTACTTAAGAGTAAGTAAATATAGTTGTGTATTTAGCATAAAGTAAATATAAAAAATTAATTTCATTGATTAATATGTCTATTAAAATGATGCTTTATTCTTTTATTGAAATAAAAAAATAGATTTAATATACCCATGTTGTGCAACAATTTATTAGATTTAAATTACTTACTCTATTCATCTATACTCTTGCAATAGAAGTTTCGTGTTTTAAAAGGAATTTAATTTTTATTAAAAGGATTTTATATGAAATTAGATGGTGTTATTTAGTATACATTAAATCATTCTGTGTCAGAAATGCTCCCATCCCTCTGGGAGCATTTCCCATAGGAATTATTACTCACAAAATGAGTTATTCCATAAGTTTAAATCAAATGACAAGTTTAACGGCTTTGTTAAATCATTTGCTATATTCTGAAATTCTATTTTTGCTTGTTCTAGACGTTGTTTATCATTCTCTGGAATGAAGTTATCTTTTATAGGTAAGTCATCTAATTTATATTCTTCCAATAATATTCCATTTCCCCAACGCTGAAATAGCCAATAACTACTTGGCATCAATGTATAATTAGTGCCTGTAATTAATGTTGTTCTATCAGATTGATAATGTACAGGGATTAACTGATTAGCGATATTATCCCAAATCCAACCTTTATAAGTTCCATCAGCTAAACGAGCTATCGACCAGTGCATATCATCAGGCCGATAAAAATTAAGTTCTGCTAAAGGCATATAAATTGGACTATTTGTAGATAATGAGGCTTGAATAAGGCCATTTTTAAAATAAGAGATAGCCAATATTTTGTTATTGTTAGTTAATTTTAAATGACAACTATTCCATTGTGTTATTCTCAATCCATTTTTTTCTGAAATTTCTGGAATTGAAATTACGGAATCTGTTGTACTGTTTTTTTCGGGTAGATAGTAATGGCCTGTAATATATTCACCATTATTGCCATAAAACTGCCATGTTGCTAAAGGTGAGGATTTAAAAGAAGAATTAAAAATAAAGAGAGAAAGCAGAGCAATAGTCAAAAAAAGAAATATTATTTGTGTTTTTTTAGTCATTTTACTTTATTGCCTATTTACTAGTAAAGTTGTATAAGTTTAGTGTAACAGAAACTCATTATTTAATTAAAAAACGTAATCTGTTTTGCCAGAAAGAGGGCGTGTATAGCTTCATGTCTTTAAGGTAAATACTTAAATAGGATTGTATAATGATTAAAAATTCGATTTTAGCCTCACACGCTTTTTTAAATGAGATGGAAAATGATGGATATTATCCAGCCCATCTTGTAAAAAAAGGACAAGCTTTACTTAAAGCACTGTGTTTAAAAATTGAAGCAACATCGCCTAAAAGTTTAGCAGAACTTTATATTCTAACTCAAAAGACGACAGAGCAATTTAATGATCTTGCAGAAGAGTTTTGTGAAGAAGGGAGTGATATTGAGACTGTTGCAAGAGAGTGTATTGCGGAAGATTTCGGTATTATTGCTGATGAATATGGTTTTGAAGATGCTGATATAGAAGAATTAATAGCAACAAGAGATTGGTAAAAATGATGAGAAAACAAGATAATGTTTTCTCATTTTCATTAAATTTAATTATTTTCTTAAATAAATAAAATTTATACAAATTCAAAGTGACGTGTATTTATATCACATCATTTACTATCTAGATGATAATGAGAATAATTTAATTAACGAAGAAATGTTTATTAATGCATTCGCCTACAGTCTTATTTTTATTTCTTTCAATAAGACCTTAATTGTGCTGTAGAAAATTAAAATAATGTGATAATTTATTGAATAACTTCACATATTTTAATAACTATTAAATTTAGCTAAGAATAAATAATAACTTATAAGTGGGTTATTTATCATCACAATGTGAAGTTGGGCATCGCCTTGATGGGTAAGATCCGATAGCCTTAAACTTGTATATTTAATTCTTTTATTTATAAGCAAAGTGATTTTCTTTGCATAAATTCTTATTGATAGCAGGAGGCTTTATATGAGTTTGTTGTTTTCCCCTAAAAAATTAGGCCCCCACCAGTTAGATAATCGTATTATTGTTGCGCCTATGTGCCAATATTCGGCACAAGATGGTTATCCGACAACATGGCACACAATGCATTATGGACAGCTTGCATTATCTGGCGCTTCACTTGTGATTGTGGAAGCGACCGCAGTAGAACCGAGAGGCCGTATTAGCTATAAAGATTTAGGAATTTGGTCTGATCAGCATGGTTGTGAATTAAAAAAACTGGTCGATAATATTAAACAATATTCCTCTGCTAAAATTGGTATACAAATTGCTCATGCGGGGCGTAAAGCGTCAACTGATTTACCTTGGAATGGTGGCGCGTCGCTTGCGCCAGATTCTCCTCATGGTTGGCAAAAAGTTGCACCTTCAGAAATTCCATTTGGAAAAAACCATCAGCCTTATGCTTTGACTATTGACGAAATTGAAGAGATAAAGCAATCCTTTATTGATGCCGCTAAACGAGCGGAATTAGCAGGTTTTGATGTTATTGAAATTCATGGCGCTCACGGATATTTGTTGCATGAGTTCCTATCTCCGTTATCAAACGATAGAACAGATCAGTATGGCGGTGATTTTAATCATCGTTGTCGATTATTAGCGGATGTTTTTGTTGGTGTAAAAAATGCGGTTTCTGATAATGTTTGTGTTGGTGTAAGAATTTCTGCAACAGATTGGGTTGAAGGCGGTTGGGACCTTGAAAGCGCTGTTGCTTTAACACAACATCTTGAAGAATTAGGTTGCCATTACATTCATGTTTCCTCCGGTGGATTATCAGATAAGCAAGATATTAAGCTAGGTCCTAATTATCAAGTACCATTTGCTCAGGCTATTTATAACGAAACACAACTGCCGGTTATCGCTGTCGGACTTATTACAGAGCCAGAACAAGCTGAGGCTATTTTATTAACAGAGCAAGCTGACTTTATCGCATTAGGGCGAGGGATTTTATATGATCCTCGTTGGCCTTGGCATGCTGCGGAAAAACTTAAGCAGACTATAAAAGTTGCACCTCAATATTTACGTTGTGCGCCTCATGGTAGTAAAGACTTTTTTAAATAGTTATTTTTAAGCCATGGATAATTATAAAGTGTTATGTTAATTATCCATGGTTTTTTTGAGCATATTTATGATAATACAAATAATAGTGAGTATAAATTTATTGAATGGGGAACGTGGATCGTAGAATGAAATGAAAATAAATCCTTTATTGTTTCAACCTAGGATTGCTTAAGGTGATGTGTTTTGAATGCGCACACATCATCAGAGAATTAAGCATTCTTTGATGACTCATTTATTTATAGCGAGTCATATTATGAAAAATAAACATTGGTCGCGTGTAGAATATCTGCATGAAACAGTAAAAAATAAAAATATTATCATCAAAGGACAACACAGTTATTACAGTGATTGTTGGGATGAGGGGTTTGAAGCTTCAGTTGTGCGCTATCTTCATGGTGATGAAATTAGCCTGCAATGGGAGCCACTATGGGAAATTGATAAATTATATATTGGTGATTATGTCTGTATCGGTGCACAAGCCATCATATTAATGGGGGGAAATCATACTCATCGTATGGATTGGTTCTCTCTTTATCCTTTTATGGATAAAATTGAAGAGGCTTATATAGGTAAGGGAGATACCCATATTCAAGATGGCGTATGGATAGGAATGCGTGCAATGATAATGCCTGGGGTCACTATTGGTGAAGGAGCTATTGTTGCTGCTAATAGTGTTGTTTCTAAAGATGTGGAACCTTATAGTATTATCGGTGGAACACCAGCGAAACACCTTAAGTACCGTTTTGAGCCCAATGTGATTGAGCAACTTTTATCGTTAAAAATTTATCAATGGTCAGAGAAAAAATTTGAAGCTCTCAGGCCTTATTTATGTCAATCATCAATTGATAAATTATTAATCGCGGAAGAAAAATTTATTGAATAAACTGATCCCCTAAACATAAATATGTTTAGGGGCTTTTACTTAGATATTGTTGTAATATAAATTTATAATATTATCAAAGCATAAAAATAATGTTGTTTTTTTATATGATCCTTATCTCAAATTTAAAAAGTTTTAATTTTATAAAAAAATTACTTTTTTAAAAATTAATGTTTGTTCTTGTTTTTTGTTATTTCTGTTTTTTTTCTTTAGTGATTGATTTTATTTTGAAAATAAAATGCTGTGATTTGTTTTTTTATTGACTTTATAATTATAAAATAATGTTATTATTTATTTTTAATAGAGTTTTTGAAGGGTATTAAATTATTTTATAAAATATATAATGTGTAAAAAATAAAATACATATTACTCTATATATGAGTTTATTAATTATGGAGTAATATAGGTATGATTCGAAATATAAATTTCAAGATAAAACTATTGGTTATTATATTATTTTCATCTACGTTTTCTTATGCCAATAATACCACGTTGTTAGGTGGAAATAGTAAAGCAGATGGTAATGAATCGACAGCTGTTGGATATAATACATGGGCACATTCTGATCAATCAACAGCGATTGGCGCTAATGCAGGTGCTGAAGGTGAAAATGCAACTGCAATAGGCCATAAAAGTACAGCAATAGGAGACAATGCGTTGTCATTGGGAAGTGGTGCAATGGCCATTGGTGAAGGTTCACTTTCTATTGGTTCTCAAGCTTATAGTGAAAGTAAGGATGCAATTAGTATTGGTAAAGGTGCAATAAATAATGCTGAAAATGGAGTTATATTAGGTAGCGGAAGCAATCTCGCTGATAGCGCTGATAATTCGGTTATTATTGGTAGTAAGTCATCTGGAACAGCAAGTAATGCTATTATATTAGGTGATAAAAGTAGTAATAATCGTGATAATACTTTATCAATAGGTAGTGACAAAAACCAGCGACAAATTATTAATGTTGCAGCAGGAACTGAAGATACAGATGCGGTTAATGTTTCTCAATTGAAAGAAGAAAAAAATAATATTCTTACTGAAACGGATAAGCATATTAGTGATAATAATGTCGTTATTTACGATAAGATTGAGCAGGAAAAAAGTACTCTTATTAAAGAAACAACAACTCAAATAAATGAAAATAATAAGTTAATACAAGAAGATATCTCAAAAGCAAATGAAGCTGTATTAAAACAGAGTGAATCTAAGGCGAAAGCATTAGCTGAAGATTCAAATAAAAAATCAAATCACTATACCGACAGTAAACTAAACGAACATCAAGATAATATTGTTAATTATATCAATGAAGAAAAAAAAGAATTTTATCTTTATACCGAAGATAAGTTTTTAGAAATGAAAGAAGGTATTGAATCTTATACTGATAATAAAGTTAATGATATAAAGGAAGGAATAGAAGAACATACTAATAATAAAATCCTTGAATCTGAAAGTAATATTAAAGATTATACAAGTAATAAATTTATTGAAATTGAAAATAGTGGCAAAGAATATACTGATTTAAAAGTTAATGAACATGATAAAAAAATAGTTGAACATGTTAGTAATATAAGAGATGAAATTACAAATTCAACAGAAGGAAAAGTAAAAGCGTCAGAAAAAAAAGCGAATAGTTATACTGATATAGAAATTAGTAAAATTACTTCTGGGGTGAATGGGCTTATTGGTAAAAATAATGAAAAAATAATAAAAGAACGTGAGAAGTATATTACTCAAAAGGGAAGCGAGTATATTAATATCACTAATAATATTATTAATGATAGAGATGAATCATTGAAGGAATATATAGAGAATGCGAAACATGATTCTATTTCTATTGCTAACGAATATACCAATAATAAAATTAAGAATATTTTTATTGATAACGATATCGCACTTAAAAATATGGATAATAAAATCGATAAAGTAGATAAAAGAGCAAGCGCGGGTATAGCCTCTGTCGCAGCAATGGCAAATATTCCCTATGTGACTAACCATACTTTTAGTTTAGGTGTGGGGGTTGGTAATTATCGTGATGCTAATGCGTTTGCAACAGGTGCTCAATATCAAATCACAGAAAGTGCAATTATTCGTGTTTCAGCTTCATGGAATACAGAAGATCGTGGTGTTGTGGGAGGTGGTGTCTCTTATGGTTGGTAAATATTTATTGTATTACGTTGTTTAGAATAAAATGAGAAATAGGGTCGTTGTCTTTTTTATATAATTGAGTGGCTTTTATGCCACCAATTTGAATAATAAGGGTAACGACCTTTGTTCTTTATGATGAGTAAATTATGATCTATCTTTATTCAGGTGGTGGGTGTTTTGAAAAGCAAGTAAGAGTAAATCAAGCGACAATAGATAAAGCGACAGAAATTGCCAAAAATAAAATGAAGAAAATCATTCAAATAAGATCGCTTGCTGATATTTCTGTTGATATTGAGGATATTGGTGCAATATTGCTAATTGAACCTACTATTGAATTAGCCCTTGAAGTGGGGCGACGATATTCACACTCTGTTGATATTGTTATTGCCGAAAGTGCAAAAATAGGAATGAAATTAACGGTTTGTCAGATTGAATTTTCAGCTAGCAAGATCTGTGTTCTCTGATCCTCTATTGTATACAGTTATCCACATTAACTGTGGATAACTCTTGTCTTACGTGTTAGTAATCTTATTACCATTTGATTTTATTGAATATTTATCGTTGATTGAAAAATACCCATTTAAATTAATTATTTTAATGTCTTGTTATTACGCAGAATAATTTACCACGTAATAAAAACTATGTGTTTTTTAATTAAGGCGGGCCAAAAGAGAGATTGTACACGTTATAAGAGATTATTTATCAAATAATGGAGTCGGTTTACCGGCATTATCGACGGCCACAAAATTAAATTGACCATGGATCACTTCTTCACGTCCTTCAGCGTACATGTCTTCAAGGAAAATAGAGACATTAACGGTTAAACTGGTGCGCCCAACCCGAATAACTTCACCGACTAGTTCAATAATTGTGCCTGATGGAATAGGGTGATTAAAATTAATTTTTTCAGTTGAAACGGTGACGAGACGTTTACGGCTAAAGCGTGTTGCGGTGATAAATGAGACTTCGTCCATCCAAGCTAATGCAGTGCCACCAAAGAGTGTTGAGTGATGATTTGTTGTGGTTGGAAAGATAACTTTAGAAACACGAGTAACTGAATTTTTAATTTTATCTTGTAGTTCAGGAGATAACTCAGAGATAGACATAACAATTAAGCCTTCTTCTTTTTGATACTGTAGGGAAATTCCCCACAGTATAAAATAGAGTAAATTGAAAGCAAAGTAGATGAATAGCTGATTATGCCGTCAGTAATTAAAAGGTAATTTTACCGGTTAGAAAAAGAGTAGCATCACCTGTCAGTAAAAGACGATTATTTTTTAATTCGCAGTTGATATTTCCACCTCGTTTTGAGACTTGTCTTGCATATAACTGTGTTTTATTGAGTTTGTTACCCCAAATGGGCGCTAATACACAATGTGATGTGCCTGTAACGGGATCTTCATTCACACCTTTTACGGGGGCAAAGAAGCGAGAAATAAAGTCAAAAGGAGCATGACCGTTAGCGGTAATAATAACGCCAGGTAAAGGCAACTGTGCAATCTGAGTGAAATCCGGTTGGTAGTTAATGACAGTCTCTGGATCAGACAAAAAGCAAACATAACGATCATGCGCTTGCCAAACTTCATCTATTTGTAAGGCTAATTTTTCTTCAAGCGATGGTTTTATATCGTTATTTAATGTTGCAGGAATGGTTGGAAAATTAAGTGTAAAGAATGTGTCTTGGCAAGAGACCGTGAGCTCACCTGAAAGCGAATGAAATTTAAAGAGATTATCTGGGGCGTGTTTGACCGTCTTTAATACAAATGCAGTGGCTAATGTGGCATGTCCACACAGAGGTACTTCAATTTTTGGGGTAAACCAACGAATGTGATCACCAACTAAAAACGCAGTTTCGGGTAAATTAATCTCATTAGCGAGAGTAATTAAGGTGGTATCGTCTAACCATTCCTCTAACAAAACGACGGCTGCAGGATTTCCTGAAAAAGGTGTAGAGGAAAAGGCATTAACATAATAAATGGGAAGAACAGTCATCGCATTACCTTAATGATAAACTATCAATAAATCGAAGATAATCAGATTAAGTGTTTTAAATTCTAGGTGCAATACATAAAAATTCCTTTTAAATAACAAAGACAAAAAACAAAAAGCCATGCCTAAATGAATGAGGCATGGCTTCAATAATGAACGCGTAAAATTAAGCTTGTGCTTTTTCTTTGTTATCTGCGCTTTGTAAAATCTTACGAACAGGAATAATTAGTGCAGCCAGAACAACAGCACAAATAACCAGAGCGATAGAAACATGAGAGAAGAAATCAGGCATTACATCAAGTTTATCAGGGCGAATATTTCCTCCCATTAAACCTGCTGCTAAATTACCTAACGCACTTGCACAGAACCATAATCCCATGACCTGGCCACGCATTCTTGCTGGGGCTAAAATAGTCATTGTCGCAAGCCCTATTGGGCTTAAGCATAATTCACCTAATGTCAGTAATAAGATGCTACCAATTAACCAAAGTGGTGAAACACCTTGTCCTGTTGCGATAACGCTTTCAGAAGCAAACATCATGACCGTGAAGCCACCTGCGGCAAATAAAATGCCAATTACAAACTTAGTCATACTGCTTAAGTTTATATTCTTACGTGCCATCATTGGCCATAACCAACTAAAGACCGGTGCAAGAATAATAATAAACAGGGCGTTAACGGACTGGAACCAAACCGCTGGGATCTCAAAGCCCATAAAGTTTAAGTCTGTATAGTCATTCGCAAATAAGTTAAATGATGTCGGTTTTTGTTCGAATGCAGACCAGAAAAGGGCTGCTGAAACCAATAATAGGAAACAAACAAATAAGCGAGAACGGTCACTACTACTTAATCCAGCAAATAGGAATAAATAGATAAAATATGCGATAACACTCCCTGAGATCACATAAACCATAAAGTTAGCAACCATAACCGGGTTAAATGGAATAACGCCTGAAATGATAAGACTAACAATCGCAATAAGAACAACGGATAAAGCTAAAATCCATTGACCGACATTACGACGAACAACCGTAGGGCGATCCCAGCTTGAATCTAACCCAACTTCACTATCAAAACGACGCATTGTGGGTACTGCATAGAAGCGAAAGATCAGTAACGCAACAAGCATACCAATACCACCAATACCGAAGCCCCAGTGCCAACCGTAATCACGAACTAAGAAGCCTGTGATGAGTGGTGCAATAAATGAGCCCATATTTATGCCCATATAAAATAAGGAGAATCCGCCATCACGGCGAGTATCATCCCTTTTATATAAGGTTCCTACCATCACAGTGACACATGTCTTAAATAGCCCTGTACCTAAGACAATCAGCAGTAGGCCGATAAAGAATAGGTTTTGTGACCAAAAAGCAGAAAGTGCAATAGAAAGATGCCCTAAGGCGATAAAGATAGATCCATACCATACTGCTAGGCGTTGACCTAACCAGTTATCAGCGAGCCAACCTCCTGGTAACGATGTTAAATACACACCGCCCGCGAAAATCCCCACAATAGCAGATGCCTGCTCTCTGGGGATTTCCATGCCACCTTCATAAACGGTAGCTGCCATAAATAAGATTAATAATGGGCGAATACCGTAGAAAGAAAAGCGTTCCCACATTTCAGTAAAGAAAAGGGAGCTTAATGGATAGGGGTGGCCAAAGAAAGTTCGGCTAGATTTTGAGTGAGTAGATTGCATCTTAAATTCCCAAAAAAAACCTCTACAGGTCGTTTGCAAGTAAAAAGAACAAAATAGTAGCAGGTGGCTAAACAGAGGTGTTTCATTCTGTTATCATTTTCCACTGCATTTAATTAATATATTTTTAACATACTTTTGTCAGGATTTAGTGACTAAAAGCATATTTCATACTTTATAAACCATTTTTTGGTGCAAAAGTCGATAAAAATCTCATTTTACAATAGTTAACCTTGCATTTTTTTGAAAAAATAGGACAAGTAAATTTTACTAGACTTAACAAATGGGTGTTGGGAATATTCTTAATAAACAGTGAATTACAAAAAATAGAATAAAAAAAATAACAATTAGGCCTTTAAATGTAAAAGTGTAATTTTTTGAAGAAAAAAAACTATTAACTGATCTTATTTGTGGATTTTTTGACTACTTTTCTTGTGGCGTTCTAAAGCTTAACCAAGAATAAATGAGATTAAAAAAGACAACCGCGGCGGTGAAATAAAAAACAGCTCTAAATCCATAACTTGCTGCAACAAAAGCCCCCATTAACGGTCCTGTAACATTACCCACATCCCTTAATGCTTGGTTATAGCTAAAAATTCGTCCTGCAATTGCTGGGGTAATATTGTACAAAATAAGGGTTTGTACCGCAGGTAGCATGGCCGCATTTACGGCACCTAATAAAAATCGTAATGCACCTAATTCCCAATAATTGCTGACAAGTGCCATCGGAATTAGCATAAAAATAGAAAGCCCAAGCGTAAAAATAAGGACTTTATCGGGGCCAATTCTGTCACCTAATTTACCGAAGCGAGGGGCGCTAATGAGGGCTGCAATACCAGGTACTGACGCAATAACACCACTGATAAAAGCAAGATTGCTAATAGAGCCCGCTAACTCGCGGATATAAAGTGTCAAAATAGGTGTGACAGAGCCTGTTGCAACTTGAATAATCATGGTGGTAAAAAATAAGCAAACAACCAGCCTTTTGTTTTTTAGTGATGAAAACACTTGTTTTGTCGTTAGTGCATCTTTTTTAGAGACAGGTGTAAAGTTTTCACTCACAAAAAAGAGGGTAACTAAAAAGCAAATAAATAAAACGGCAGAAGTAATAAAGAAGACGGGACGTAACCCATAGAGATCAGCAAGCATTCCTCCAATTAAAGGGCCAATTAATGCACCACTCACCGCGCCTGTTGAAAGCGTTCCTAATGCCCAACCACTTTTTTTCACTGGAACTTGTGTAGCGATTAATGCATTCGCATTAGGAACAAAACCACCTAATACACCCAATAAGGCGCGTAACACTAATAACTGCCATATATTTTGTGCAAAACCAATTAATACCATAACAATTGCCATGCCCAGTGCAGAGCGCAATAGCATTAATTTACGGCCTTTTCTATCTGATAGTTTTCCCCAAAAAGGGGCGGCAATTGCGGAAAAAAGGAAAGTAATACTAAAAGCGACACCTGTCCAAAGATTAAGCTCTTCATGGTCTGTTATGCCGAGTTCTTCTACATATAAAGGGAGGAACGGCATAATTAAACTAAAACCGGCGCCGGTGAGAAAACAGCCAAACCAGACAATATAAAGATTTCGTTTCCAAGAGTTATTTCGGGGCTTGAGATCCATGTTACTCCTTTAGCCGAGAAAGAGAGAGTAAACCAAGAAAATAGATTAAATATAACCGTAACGATGTTGACAGCGACAACAGCGAGTCGGTTTTCTTCTTTTTATAGAGAATAAGAATATAGCCATGATACAGAATAAGTGCGATAGGTCTTGCTCTTATAATGTGTTTTGCAGGAGTCTACAGCTTATGCTGTTATTTATTGGTATTATTATTTTTTATATTGTTTAATGCGTAGTGTGTGGCTGTTTATGGTTAAAACAGCCACTTGGTTATCAATGTACTTTTTTTATCTCGTTATATAAAGACGGTTCACCTTCAGGACGAGTTTTAAAACGACGATGTAGCCACATATATTGGTCAGGAGCACGTAAAATTTCTTGCTCTATCACTTTATTCATTGCATTAGCGGCATTTTCTTCACTATCAAGTGGAAAGTCAGCTACAGCCGGTGAAATGATCAATTCATACCCTTTGGCTTCTGGTAATCGCTTAGGGGTAAATGGAATTAAAGCCGGGTTTCCTGTTTTTGCTAGAATATAGGTACCTGTTGTTGTGGCTGCTTTATCAACAGCAAATAATGGAACAAAAACACTTTTACGCGGGCCATAGTCATGATCTGGTGCATACCAAAGGATTTCACCAGCCTTGAGATTGCGGATCATTCCTTTTAGATCTTTTCTATCAAGCATAAATTTGTTGGAGCGTAACCGGCCCCAAGTCTGTAGCCAATCCATAACAGGATTATCATTTGGACGATAAACACCAATACCAGGATTTAACATACCAAAAATACGTGCGCCTAATTCTAAAGTCAGAAAGTGGATCCCAACAACAATAATTCCTTGGCCTGTTTCTTGTACTTTTTGGATATTCTCTCTACCACTGACTTTAAACCAGCGTCTTACACGCCAATCCGGCCAAAACCAAGCCATGCCTGTCTCAAATACCCCCATCCCCACAGACTCGAAGTTTTTATTTACTAAAGCTTCGCGTTCGCTTTTTGGCAGTTGTGGAAAACAAAGTTCGAGATTACGTTCTGCTATTTGGACGCGTTTTTTGAGAAAAACTTTAGATAAACGACCTAGTCGTGTGCCTAGCCAATAAATGACAGGATAAGGAAGTAGAACCAGAATATAGAGTAATCCGATCCCAAACCAAGTCAGCCAATATTTAGGCTGCAAAAATGATTTTTTAAATGGAGGTGACTTTATCATAAGCCTATCTATTTACTATTTTTCCAATGAATATCTTATATTGTGACACTTTTTGGTGCAGATAAGAAATTTTGTCATAAATTAGGTGAAATTATTTCAATGCCTTGTAAAGCAGTCACTAATTCAGCAATATTTTTAACGGCCATCTTATCCATCACTTTGGCTCGATGAACTTCAACAGTTCTTATTGAAACGCAAGCAACTTCAGCAATTTCGCGATTCATTAAACCTTGAATAACATAATAAGCAATATCTTTCTCTCTTGGGGTTAATGAAGCATAACGACGGCGAATATCATGAGCTGTAAAACGGGCCTTTGTTTCAATAAATGCTGTATCTAAAGCGGATAACAGCGCATTGCTATCAACGGGTTTTTGTAAAAAATCAATAGCGCCTTTTTTGATTTCTTCAACGGCCATCGGAATATCACCATGGCCGGTTAAAAAAATCACAGAAAGTGTACTGTGCTTATCAATTAAATGCTGGTGGACTTGCCTACCATCGGGGTTTGGCATACGCATATCTAATAATACAACCCCTTGTTGATAGAGATTGACATTATTGATAAAGAATTCGCTATCATTCCAAACATGGGCTGAATAACCTAAACTTTCTAATAAAAACTGACAAGCATCAGTGACAGCAAGGTCATCATCAACAAGATGAATCGTGGGCATTTTTTCTCCATTATTTATTTTTATTAGGGAAAATAAGCGTGATTTTTAATCCAACGTTATTTTGCTCGTTTTGTTGATTTTCAATATGAATATCCGCACCTTGAGAATGCAATAATCTCTGGCAAATTACTAAGCCTAATCCAAGCCCTTCTGTTTTGGTTGTTTGGAAGGGGGAAAAAGGGTGTTCAAGCTGATTATGACTCATTCCTCCAGCATCATCTTCAATCACCACAAGCAATCTATCAGGTGCTTTATGTGTACTTATTTTCAGGTTTTTCGCACCCGCTTGCAGGCTATTAGTAATTAAGTTTGATAAAATTTGCTCTAATAAGGTTTCAGGTAAATACAGGCTATCATGCTCATTAATCTCAGTTTTTAGTGAAACATGAGGGTATTTATCTTCTACGCGTAATAGTTTCCAAATATGTTGGATACATTCCGCAATATTTTGATGAGAAAGCGAAATAATATCTGTGTTAGGTGTTTGTTTTCCAACCCATAAGCGTAGATTTCTAATGATATCAGCCCCTCGTTGTGCTTGCTTGTCTATTTGTTGCAATGCGGGTAACAGGGGGTGTGACTCATTTTCTTTTTTAAGGCGAATAACACTGCCTTGTGCGTAACTTTTAATGGCAGAAAGAGGCTGGTTAAGTTCATGAGCAAATCCAGACGCCATTTCTCCCAATATATTTAAGCGTTGAGCATGTTCTAATTCTTCTTTTTGCTGTCTTAATCGATTATGTGCATGCTCTAATTGTCGACTGCGACGCCTCACTAAATAGCTTATCCACACTTGGTTTAAAATAAGGAAAAGAATCGCCATCAATGAAAGGCCAATTATAAATTGATGCTGAATCGCCCAACTTTTTGCATCTTGCCAAAGTTGTCTTTGTCGAGGATGTTGGTTGACTTCTCTGAGTAAGTTTTCAACCTGCGTATGTGATGCAGGTGCTCCCCATTTCATCGGTTTGCTATCATCAGTGAGTAAAATACGAGTGACTTTATCAACTAATTCATCAGGGACGGTATCTAGTGCTGCAAATGACCAATTAGGGTAAAGCGGTGTACTGGTTAAACAAGGTGTATTGGTTTGATAGGAAATCACCGGTCGGTAATCACTCTTTTTTATTAATCCTTCACTGTCCATATTTTCCAACAAACAGACGGGGATAATTGCGGCATTAATATCTCCATCTCGTAAAAGATAAAGCAAAGCATCAGCCGGAAAACCAGTGAAACGTAGTGTGAAATCTTTATCTGGATCGATACCTTCTTCGCGCAACGCTTTATAACCTAAAAGATAGCCACCAAAAGCATCGGGTGCTATGGCGCCCACTCTTTTTCCTATTAACGCTTGAACGGATGTAATCGGGCTGTCATTACGAACTAAAATCAAGCTACCAATCACATTTCGTGTTGTGTTATCAGGCTCATAGCCAGAGTGTAAAGAGAGTAACCAACGTAATGGGAATGCATTATCTAATTGAATAAATTGCGCAGGATTTGTCAGTAAGAAATCAACGTTTTTTTTTGCTACTGCTAATTTCATTTCTTCAAGATTTAAAGGAACTAATACAAAGTTTTCTGTCGGGAGATGTTTATTCAATGTATCAACAAGTGGGGACCAATGCCTTTGAGTTGATGCATCTCCTCGTAGTGCTAAAACGCCGATCGTCCACACTTTTGCTGTGGCTTGTAAAGGAAGCATAAAAAAGAGCAGTAATAACCCGATGTTTACTGCTTGTTTTATCCCAATTGTCTGTTTTATCGTCATAAATATCTAATGTTAAATATTGTTTTGGATCAAGTTCACACTGGGTATGTGGTAAACCACAATAGGTGTCGTCTTCAGTAATTTTTACAATGCCCTTATAACAAAACACATACTTTTTACTTTCTATTTCCTTCACTCATTGTGAGATTGGGTTATTGAGTGATACTGGAGACAAATATGGATCTTGGAAAACGAAAATTTTTACAACAATTAGGGGTCCTTACTGCAGGTGCTTCACTAGTTCCTTTAGCGGAAGCAGGCATTAAATTATCACCTGAGCGTCGTGAAGGCTCGGAGGATAAACGCTATGGCATGCTGATTGATTTACGTCGTTGTGTAGGATGCCAGTCCTGTACTGTGAGCTGTAATATTGAAAATCAAACACCTCAAGGGCAATTTAGGACGACAGTAAACCAATATCAGGTTGCTATCAAGGGGCAAGAAGGGATAACCAACGTCTTACTGCCTAGACTATGTAATCATTGTGATGAGCCACCATGTGTTCCAGTTTGTCCTGTTCAAGCGACTTTTCAACGTAAAGACGGCATTGTTGTTGTTGATAATGAACGTTGCGTAGGTTGTGCTTACTGTGTTCAAGCATGCCCTTACGATGCACGTTTTATTAATCATTCGACTCAAACTGCGGATAAATGTACTTTCTGCGCACATCGTCTTGAAGTCGGTTTATTGCCTGCTTGTGTCGAATCTTGTGTTGGTGGTGCACGTATTATTGGTGATATGAAAGATCCAAATAGCACTATCAGCAAAATGCTACGTACCCATGAAAAAGAGCTGAAAGTATTAAAACCTGAAAGTGGTACGTTGCCACAAGTTTTCTATCTCGGCTTAGATGATGCATTTGTACAACCATTAGTTGGTCAGGGGCAACCCGCATTATGGCAGCAGGAGGTTCACTCATGATCCCGCAAGTTTCTCAAATTCAAGAAATCATGGCGATCCCGCAAGAATATTTTTGGTTACCTTGGGCTGTACAGTACTTTTTTTTCATTGGTATTGCTTGCAGTGCAACACTTTATGCATGTTGGCAGTGTTGGAAAGGTCGTTCAGGTAATCAACGTTTAGAAGCTGTTGCGGTATTTATTGCTGTGACAGCAGGGATCACGGCGCCTCTTGCTTTAACGGCTGATTTACATCAAACAGCACGTGTGTGGCATTTCTATGCTTACCCAACACCATGGTCATGGATGGCATGGGGCTCATTATTATTACCACTATTTTCAGTCTTTAGCATGCTTTACTTTGTGGCAATGGTTGTTCGCTTAGTCTGGAAACGTGAATATAAATTAACGCGCTGGGTTGCATTAGTGTGTTCATTAACTGCGATAGGTCTGCTGTTATACACAGGGCGCGAAGCTTCTATTTTGAAAGCCAGACCGGTGTTGTACACATATTGGCTACCCATCTTGCTGTTCTTTAGTGCAATGCAAGTTTTACCAACATTGTTGGCGTTAGGAACGCGTCGTGAACCCGCTCACCAACGCGAACTGGCGATGTGGTTTGTTAGCTCCTTGATACTATTGGCAGTATGTACCGGTTTTTGGCTTGCTGGTAATACGATTTCAGGCCAAGCAATTCGTCAACAACTTGCAATAGGAAGTCTTGGCTGGTGGAGTGCTATGGGGGTAATTATTCTGTGGATCATCTCTGTTGTCATGGGACTTTTGATGGCAAAACAGGCACGTTCAGTGGCATTTATTACCATTATGGCATTTGTATCAATGGGGCTTGCATGGGTATTACGTTGGTTAATGTTGATAGGTGCCCAATACATTCCAAAATATAACATAATTACAAACCCTTATGAGTTTACGCTCGGTAATGATGGGCTGATGGCAATTGTTGGTACATTTGGATTGTGGATAGCATTAACCATTATATTTAGAGAAAGTATTCGTTGGGTTGTCAGGAGAGTGCAGCATGGCTAAGTTTACAAGACGTCAATGGCTTAAAGGTGGGTTAGTTATCGGTGGTATTGCCGCATTTGCTGCCAGCTACCGTGATGTTGCTAAACGTGCCGTAGATGGCTTAGTTGATGGCACATCAGGCAAAGTGACACTTGATAGGATCAATGGCAATTCATTATTACCTGAAGGTAAGGTTGTAAAAGAGGCCAAATGGCAAGCGAATACCGCCCAATCTGTTTGTATGACGCAATGTTTTGGTTGCTGGACACAATGCGGTGTTCGTGCTCGTGTTGATAGAGCAAACAATAAAGTATTACGTATTGCAGGTAATCCTTATCATCCCCTTTCTCATGATCATCACTTTGGCTACAACATGCCAATTAAAGAAGCATTTGAAAAAATGGGAGGAGAAAGTGGGTTAGAAAATCGTTCTACAGCTTGTGCTCGTGGAGCAACCATGATGGAAAGCCTTGATAGTCCAACACGTATTCTTGAACCAATGAAACGTGTAGGTAAACGTGGTGAAGGCAAATGGAAACGCATCAGTTTTGAACAATTGATCCAAGAAATTGTTGAAGGTGGTGATTTATTTGGTGAAGGTCATGTCGATGGTTTACGTGCTATTCGTGATTTAGACACGCTGATTGACCCAAAACAACCTGCATTAGGCCCTAAAGCTAATCAGTTATTAATGACAAATGCGGGTGATGATGGACGTGATACTTTTATTCGTCGTTTCGCTCAAAATTCATTTGGTAGCAAAAATTTTGGTGCTCATGGATCTTATTGTGGATTAGCATACCGTGCTGGCTCTGGTGCGTTAATGAATGATTTAGATAAAAATGCCCACGTTAAACCAGATTGGGATTATGTTGAATTTGCTTTGTTCTTAGGAACTTCGCCAGCACAATCAGGTAACCCATTTAAACGTCAAGGTCGCCAACTAGCTAATGCGCGTATTCGTGATTCATTTAACTATGTTGTTGTAGCGCCTGCATTACCGTTAACCACTACACTAGCGAACGATCATGGTCATTGGGTTCCTGTTCAGCCTGGAACAGATGCCGCTTTAGTCATGGGAATGATCCGCTGGATCATTGAAAACAAACGCTACAATGCAGACTATCTGTCTGTACCTAGCGAAGTTTCAATGAAAAATGTTGGCGAAAAAAGTTGGACAAATGCAACGCATCTTGTGATCAGCGATGAAAATCATCCACTTTCAGGACAAATGCTCACAACGGCACACTTTAATGATGTTGCTGAAGGGGAAGCGCAAAATTTAGTGTTATCACAAGGTGGTGAATTAGTTCCTGCAACACAAGTTGATAAAGCACAATTATTTGCTACGTATAAAGTCACTTTAAAAACGGGCGCAGAAGTCACTGTGAAATCAAGTTTTCAATTACTTGATGAAGCTGCTAAACGTATGACATTGGCAGAATATAGTGAGCGTTGTAAAGTACCAGAAACGACCATTGTCGCATTAGGTCGTGAATTTACCGCGTATGGACGAAAAGCTGCGGTTATCTCTCATGGCGGTATGATGGGAGGAAATGGGTTCTATACAGCGTGGAGCGTTGTTATGCTCAATGCACTAATCGGTAACTTAAACCTTAAAGGTGGGGTATCTGTTGGTGGGGGTAAATTTAATGGTGCAACTGATGGTCCATGTTACAAAATGGAGAGCTTTAAAGGTAAAGTGAAGCCAAAAGGCATGGTGTTATCACGTAGCAAAGCTGCATATGAGAAATCTGATGAATACCGAGAGCGTGTTGAAAAAGGAGAGTCACCATATCCTGCAAAAGCACCTTGGTATCCGTTTGCTGCCGGGCAGCTAACTGAGCAATTAGGATCTGCATTAGCAGGTTATCCTTATCCATTAAAAGCATGGATCACGAATATGACCAATCCTGTTTATGGGATTGCGGGGATTCGTCAAGTGATGGAAGAGCGTCTTAAAGATCCGAAGCATCTACCTTTAATTATTGGTATTGATGCCTTTATGAATGAGACAACGGCACTGGCAGATTATATTGTTCCTGATACACATAATTTTGAAAGTTGGGGATTTAGTGCACCTTGGTCTGGTGTTCAAGTCAAAGCCAGTACTGCACGTTGGCCGATTATTGAACCTCGTGTTGCTAAAACAGCAGAAGGCCAACCTATCTCAATGGAAACATTCTGTATTGCTGTGGCAAAAGCCTTAGATTTACCAGGTTTTGGTAATAAAGCGATTGAAGATATGGATGGGAATTTCTATCCAATTAACTGTGCAGAAGATTACTATTTACGCGTTGCGGCTAATATGGCATTTATGGGGGAAAAACCTGTTTCACCTGCGACTAATGAAGATATTTTGTTGAGTGGGGTGGATAGAATTCTACCAGCAATGACTTCTACGTTAAAACATGAAGAAGTACTGCGGGTTGCATATATTTATACCCGAGGCGGTCGTTTTGCGCCTTATGATAAAGCATGGAATGGCAATGAGACTGGGCCTCAGTGGAAAAAACCATTACAAATTTGGAATGAAGAAGTTGCGAAAAACCATCATGCGATAACGGGTGAACGTTATAGTGGTTGTCCAACTTATTATCCACCACGTCTCTCAGATGGTAGTGATATTCATCAGTACTACCCTGAAAATCAATGGCCATTAAAACTAATGTCCTTTAAGTCTCATGTGGTGAGCAGTTCAACCGGTATGATCCAACGATTGAGAATGGTGAAACCGAGTAACTTGGTCGCAATTAACCCGCAAGATGGTAAAAAATGGGGTGTGAGCCATGGTGATAGGGTTCGTATTGTAACACCGGGAGGGCAAGTCGAAGCTGAGATTAGTTTACTTGATGGTGTTATGCCTGGTGTTTTAGCCATTGAACATGGTTATGGCCATCAAGAATTAGGCTCTCGCCAACATTACTTAGATGAACAACCTTTGCCGATGGACAAAGGCATTGGCAAGGGTATCAACCTGAATGATTTGGGATTTGCGGATCCAACAAGGGAGATAACTAATACTTGGTTAGACTGGGTATCTGGCGCTTCTGTTCGGCAAGGTTTGCCCGCTAAAATTGAACGTATTGACTAATTATTGACCTCCAGTTTTAAAGCATTACTTCACTCTTCAAAATGGAGAGTGAAGTAATGACATAATAAATAAGCTGTTTTTATATTATAAAATAGATACAAGATTAGTTTAATTATTTTAATATCATATGTACCCTACCTACATAATATTATAATAAATTTAAGGTGACAAACACGCCTATTAGTCACCATATTTACAGAGAGTAATAATAGGAATCGGACTCCTTTTTCTTTTTTTATTTTATAATGTAAAGATATTAGACTACTTTTCATATATGTATTTTAAAATGTTATATATGAAAAATAATTCAATTCTATTTTTTACGTTAATTTTTTCAGTAATATGCCTTTTATGTGAATATACTGTACTGCTACTGATACATAGTTTTTTAGCTATTTGGTGGTTTGGTAATTCGTTCATCCAGTAATTAATGATTTTTTGCTCTTGTGTACTGAAAATAGAACACAAAGAGTGTTTATAGGTTGGAAAAAAAACTTGGCATCGCGAGGTAAATAAAGCGGTTTTTTCTAGCACCCACGGAAGTATTCTCTTTGGGAGAATAAAACAGTTATTTGTCAATGCGATAGGCCTTTCTTTATCGGGGTAGTTCGCATCAAGATAAAGATAAAGTCGGCAATTTTTTGTTGAAATGAAAAATAATTGTAAATGTTGGCAGTGTGCTATTTCTCGGCAATATCGGGTAAGGTCAATGAATATAATATCAGGCATAGAATGATTAATATAATTATTTGCTTCTTGTATAGATGATATATCAATAATTTCATGTCTTATATTTCTTTTGGCAAAATAATGTTTTATACCATTACGAGTAAAGAAACACTCATCAATAATTAATACTTTCACAAATAACTTCCTTGTTTGCCATTATTTTATTAATTTATTAAGTTAAAGATAACTTGATTATGTGTCAATTCGGCTTATATATTGTTTTTTTTAAGATATATCGAATAAAATCATCATTATTGCTCTTGTATTAAATAATGTTTTACTTATTAATATAATTAATTATTTTTCATGATATGAGTTTGGCAAATGGATAAAATTAAAATATTGTATGGAGTTATAAAAGAGAACAGGAGTACATTGTACTCCTGCTTTGCGTTCGCTATCTTTTGTCGATCTTTTTATTAATGCTTGGTGTTGTCTGAAACAAGATCTTCAGATGATTCAATTTTATCAATACCAGCTTGAAGAATATGAATCAGCTGTTTAGCTATATCTGTTGTTAGCCAAAGTGTTTTATCTACAACGGCGTTTTCAGGATGATGCTCATTTTCAGGAAGATAATGTAAACGCAGCATCATAGCATCGTAGATATCAACAGTACTGATGTCCCAGCCTACAACAGGGTGTGTCTGAATAACTTCATTTTTTCTACTCATAATACCTCCTAATCATACAACCGGTTTTGACTAAGAGAGAAGTTCCCACACAATGTGGTTACTTTTCAGTATACGAGATTTATCGTGATTAAAAAGATAAATTTTTGTTGTAACAAAAAAATGTGTACTAGCTCTGATAAAAGAGTAATGCACCATTAACAGTCGAACAAGTGTTATATGGTGCATTTTAGATAAAAATCAAGGGGCGAGATTAATCAACAGTAATATCCCAGTGAATATCTTCATTGGCTAAGAACGGGATAAGCGCTTCATTGCCACAAAGAATTTGAGCCGGTGCTTCAACCGTTTTTTCTGTTAGTGTAATAGTACCTTCATTTATAGGTAATCCATAAAAACGTGGCCCATTGAGTGAACAGAATGCTTCAAAGTGCGCTAATGCATTAAGTTCTTTAAAAACAGTTGCATAGGCTGCTAATGCTGTAGGGGCGTTAAATACACCCGCGCAACCACAAGAGGACTCTTTTCGATGTTGTAAATGTGGTGCAGAGTCTGTCCCTAAGAAAAAGCGAGAATTGCCTGATGCGACAGCTTGTCTTAAGGCATCTTGATGAACATTACGCTTAAGAATGGGGAGGCAATAGAGGTGAGGTTTAACACCTCCGACTAACATATGATTGCGGTTAAACATCAAATGTTGTGGAGTAATGGTGGCACCGAGAAATTCATTTCCTTCTAACACATACTGAGCGGCTTCTTTGGTTGTGATATGTTCAAAAACTATTTTTAGCTCAGGAAATTGTTTGCGTACAGGAGACATAACGCCATCAATGAAACGCGCCTCTCTATCAAAAATATCAATATGTGAAGCAGTCACTTCGCCGTGAATAAGCAATGGCATGCCGATTTTTTCCATCACACTTAAGATAGGATAAATCTTTGTAATATCAGATACACCATGGCTTGAGTTTGTTGTTGCATTTGCAGGATAAAGTTTACAAGCAGTGAAAACACCTTGTAAAAAACCTTGTTCTACTTCTGAAGGCAGTGTGCTATCCGTTAAATAGCAAGTCATTAAAGGGTCGAATTTATCCCCAGCGGGGATAGCCGCTTTTATACGATCACGATAAGCGCGAGCAGCGTCAATGGTTGTAACTGGTGGGACAAGGTTTGGCATAACAATAGCTCTGCCAAAATAACGACTGGTATAAGGAACAACAGTTTTTAGCATGTCATCATCACGAAAGTGAACATGCCAATCATCAGGACGGCGAATAGTGAGGGTGATAGGTTGTGCAGTGGTCATATACCGGCTCCGTGTGTCTTAGGAAAATCGAAAGATCAAGGATTGGATTGGACTAAATAGTCAAGCCGGAAACGAATGCTAATACGAAAACGATTAAATAGCTACCATTTAATCGCATTTTTTTATTATGTATTAAAGAGTGGTGTAAGGGAAAACAGAGAATAAAATCAAATGGTTACGAGGGTGACACAAATAGAAATGGCTCCTCCAACTGGACTCGAACCAGTGACATACGGATTAACAGTCCGCCGTTCTACCAACTGAACTATGGAGGAATAACACTAAGTGGCGTGTATCATATAGCGGTCGTTTTGAGATGTCAAAGGACAATCTGCGATATTTGTTTAAGTGCGTAGATAAGCAACATTTTGTGTATTTCTAAAACAGATGCTCTAATAAAGCGGTGAGATTTTTAGCAATAAGGAATAAAAATAAAGAGACAACACATTTAATAAAAAAGTGGAGATCTTAAAAAAGACAAATTAACGAAAAAAGAGCGATGTGAATCATACAGAGTAGAGAAAGCAAAAAGCCCGCACTGTAATAGCGCGGGCTTTTCTAAATTTGGCTCCTCCAACTGGACTTGAACCAGTGACATACGGATTAACAGTCCGCCGTTCTACCGACTGAACTATGGAGGAAGCGAGTTCTCGTGAGAACGGGGAGAATAATAGCGAGAGTGATGAACTTTGTAAAGTAAAAAAAGTGAAAAAACAGTTTAAGTGGCTAAAAAATAACTAATTTATAGGCTTAAAATTAAATCAGACACTTCAAATTGAAAAATTATTTAATAAATCATATTGGGTAAAATAAAATACGTAAAAATTGGCCTTGAGATTGATGACAGAGTTATGAAAAGTTTTTGATAAAACTCAGAGAAAAAGGCAAATAAAAATAAAGAGAAATACCGCAGGAGAACAAAAGACTAGAAAGCAAAAAGCCCGCACTGTAATAGTGTGGGCTTTTCTAAATTTGGCTCCTCCAACTGGACTTGAACCAGTGACATACGGATTAACAGTCCGCCGTTCTACCGACTGAACTATGGAGGAAGCGAGTTCTCGTGAGAACGAGGCGAATAATAGCTATCCTCGCTCACCTTGTAAAGTAAAAAAATGAAAAAAAACACCGTTTGCTCAAGAGTGCATCAAGTTGTTTCTTTTTTGATGAAAATGTATAAAAAATAAATAGTTATCAGGAGATATTATGCTTCAATAGGACATTTCTATTATGCGGTGTAATTCTAAAGTCGATAAGAAGCAATAAGAGGTCTTTTCAAAAGAAAGTTTTTCATACTATTTAATAATACAATGTAAGGAATGCAGAGGTTAAATAGAAGATCCAGAGATAATGAACACTACCGATTTATCAACGCCGATTTTAATTGAGTTCGATGAATTTAAAAAAACGCTCCTTTCCCATACGAAAGATAAAGAAGGAGGTTGGGATACGGCTGTTTCTGGATTAGCGCTGTGTCACTATACAACAACGACAGAATCAGAAGGGTGGATGTATGAGCCAAGTTTGGCTATTGCTGCTCAAGGTGCAAAACAAATAACAATAGGTTTAGAAACAAATTGTTATCGCCCCTTGAATATGCTTTTGACATCGTCTGACATACCTACTTTTGCTAAAGTATGTGAAGCATCTAAAGAGGCACCATTTTTAGCTATCTTACTTAAATTAGATCTCTCTTTATTACCTGAGTTGTTAGCTGAGAATAAATTTGAATTATTGCAAGAAAGTAATCAACATAGAGCTCAACAAGTCGTTCCCGCCACTGCACCAATATTACAAGCAGTCACTAGACTTATTAAACTGATTGATACACCAGAAGATGTGCCTTTTATTGCTCCTTTGATCCAAAAAGAGATCCTTTATTACTTATTACGATCAAATGATGGGGCAAGGCAGCAGTTATTGGCATCGCAACATCCTCAATGTCGCCAAATTAATCATGCTCTTGATTGGGTTAAGCTGCATTATCGAAACACTATTCGTATTGAAGATTTGACCACGTTAGTAGGAATGAGTACCTCTTCATTTCATTTCCACTTTAAAAATCGAACGGGGATGACACCATTACAATATCAAAAATGGCTACGTCTTAATGAAGCCCGACGCATTATGTTAATTGAAATGGCAGACGTTTCTGAAGCTGCATTTAGAGTGGGATATGAAAGTCCATCACAATTTAGTCGTGAATATCATCGATTATTTGGCTTTGCCCCTTTAAAAGATATCCAACGATTAAAAGAATCTGACACTGAAAGGGTATCTTTGGATAATTAGGCAAGAATAATGGAGAAATGAGTTAAAGCAATAATGAGTCATTGAGTTACAGTCAAGCTATTAGATATCTGTATATAAAGGAGTTTGACGTGGCTAATGTATTTATTATTAATGCCTCAAAAGAATTTGATGGCTCTGAAGGAAAACTCAACGATTATTTAACGCAAGTTGCTACCACTTTGCTGTCTTCACATCAGATAAATGTGCAATCAACTCGTATTGATGATGGCTACGATAATGATGACGAAGTTGATAAATATTTATGGGCTGACGTTATTATCTATCAAATGCCAGCTTGGTGGATGGAAGGGCCTTGGATCTTAAAAAAATATATTGATGATGTCTTTAGTGCAGGCCACGGAAAATTATTCATAGATGATGGTCGTACACGAAAAGATCCTTCAAAAAAATATGGCTCGGGTGGGTTGCTACAAGGTAAAAAATATTTACTCTCCGTGACTTGGAATGCACCCTTTGAATCTTTTGAAGAACAAGAACAGTTCTTTGATGGGAAGGGGATTGATGCCGTGTATTTTCCATTCCATAAGGCAAATCAGTTTTTAGGGATGGAGGGATTAAAAACCTTCGGAATGTTTGATGTAGTGAAACAACCTCAAATTGAAAAAGATATTGGGGCATATAAAAAACACTTAGAACAAGAAATTGTGGTTTTGCATCGCTAATTTTAATAGGGAAATATAATAGCAAAAAGCCCGCACTGTAATAGCGCGGGCTTTTCTAAATTTGGCTCCTCCAACTGGACTCGAACCAGTGACATACGGATTAACAGTCCGCCGTTCTACCGACTGAACTATGGAGGAAACGTGTTCTTCTTGAGAACGAGGCGCATAATAACGATGATATATCAGAGTGTCAACGCTAAAAGTGGATTTAATCTCTATTTGGTTGGTTTATCGACAAAGTGGTTAAATAATAGAAGTTATTCTCCGTGTTTTTGTCATCAACACGGAGAATGAATCAGGCTTGGGGGGATAATTGTGACGCTGAAATCGATTGTTGGACAGGATCGAACGCCATTAAATACACATCATAAAAATGTATTTCTTGTTTTTTGCTAATAATCTCACGAATGTCTTCTTTTATTTGTGGTGAGATTGCGGGGTGTTGCTGAATTTCATTTACTGCTTCATCAGAAAGTTTTTCGAAGGTATACCATTCACCGTTATAGCAAACTCTTAAATCAAGTACGCCAATATCTTCAAATTTATAGATAGGTTTAATATCAAATAGCAATACACCAGCCATAACAAGGAACATTACAGTGAAAAGAACCAGTGAAATAATGCCAAAATAAGGAGAGTAGATGAGTAATGCTGCAAGCAATATATAAGAAAGAACCATGCTGATGCATAACCAGATATGGTTTTTTAAAAATTGACTATTAAAATGTGGTTTTCCGTCTCTTTTTTCCGCTTTATTGATCCGGTCTAAATCACGCTCTAAGATTTCTTTTAATACATTCATTGTAAACACCTTAAGAGATGAATGTTGCAAACTTGTTTCTTGTTACTAGATTATCACGGAGGCGAGATAAGCAGGTAGAACAGTTTTTTTTAAATTCGGGCATTAACTGTTATTGTGATGCCATTAAGACTATTCTTAGTTGCTGTTAATAATAGAGATAAAATATCAAATAAATTTTATACACAGTGATGAAAATAGAGGAAGAATTGTATTTTTAATGTGCAATTCGCATTTTTTTAATCTTTAGATGCATAAAACTATTGCTATTAAACTTGTCTCATGCGTTAATGAGTAAGGCCTCAATACAGACCTGATTTATGATTGACATTCTAAGTTAATGAGTTTTAAACAGCATCGCTTTTTGACCGTTTTCTTCATGTGTGCCCATAAGTTATAGGTAGTTCAGGCCAGTAGATGCCGAGAAGGCAACGTTTTATTGATATATAGGAAAGTCACATGTCTGACAAAATGAAAGGTCAAGTTAAGTGGTTCAACGAGTCTAAAGGCTTTGGTTTTATTACTCCAGCAGACGGAAGCAAAGACGTATTCGTTCACTTTTCTGCCATTCAAGGTAACGGTTTCAAAACTCTGGCTGAAGGTCAGAACGTAGAATTCACAATTGAAAACGGTGCAAAAGGTCCAGCAGCAGCTAACGTAACAGCTCTGTAATTTAAAGCCTTTTAAAAATTTTCTTCAAGCCTGTCACCTTATGGTGGCAGGCTTTTTCTTTATGGGTAAAATAAATAAAAAGAGAATGATAATATTTATCAGGAGAAAAGATGCAGATTAATGATAGGGTTGTTGTGAAGACGGATGGTATTGATGATCGTGAAGGGATCATCCTGCTTATTGAAGAATTTCATGAAGGTATTATGTATTTAGTATCACTTCCCGAGTATCCAAAAGGAATTTGGTTTTTTAATGAAAAAGAGGGCGGAGAAGGTACATTTGTTAGACCAATACAACAAAAGTGATTTGTGTTTAGGTTCGGTTCATTTACATTTTTAAACTGGCTACTTATACTTTTGCTAAATTTTAGTGGGGAGAAGTCATTTTGGATACGCAAAGTTGTCGGTTAACAACAAATCAGTTAACTCAAAATAAATTTATTCCAATCAGTAGGTAGGCTGCTTTTCTTCAGTAAAACTGCTTACCACTTTTGGTGGGCAGTGCATCGTAATATTCCTTTCTTATATATTTCTGTTTTGCACTCACCCAAAAACCCTTTATGTAACTAACAAAAAAGGTATAGGTATGTGCTACATTTTTTTCTCCTTATTTCCTCCTCCTAGGTCGATACGTTAATTTCAATACTCTGAACTTTTAGAAAGTATTTTTCAGATTTATTTTTAATCATCATGTAGAGGAAATAAACATGACGATGACACCTTATATTTTAAATTTGGTAATTGCCATGTGTCTTGGTGCATTGATTGGTGCCGAACGTCAGTGGCGACAGAGGATGGCTGGTTTAAGGACGAATGCATTAGTTGCCACTGGAGCCGCTGTTTTTATCTTAAGTTCAATCGAGACTTCACCGGATAGTCCTGGCCGAATAGCCGCTCAAGTGGTTTCGGGGATAGGGTTTCTTGGCGCAGGTGTAATTATGCGAGAAGGAATGAATATTCGAGGACTGAATACAGCGGCAACACTTTGGTGTTCAGCAGGAATTGGCGTGTTGTGTGGTTTAGGGCTGTATCAATTGGCGACGATAGCAACACTTCTTATTCTTTGTGCCAATATTTTATTACGAGAAGCCGCTCAGCGCATTAATGCTCAACCACAATCTCAAGCAATAGATATTGAGCAACGTTACTCTATTCGAATTATTTGTGATGCTGAAGATGAGGTTTTAGTCAGAACTCTTATTTTGCAAGCAATAAATGGTTTACATGTTCGATTACAATCTTTGAGTAGTGCTGATACATTAATGCCTAGCCAATTAGAAGTTTGTGCTGAGTTGCTTGCAACGCCTATTGAACAAAAAGAGATAGAAGCCATTGTCTGCCGAGTTAGTTTAGAGAAAAGTGTAAGTGCTATCAATTGGAAAATTGCATCTGAGCACCCAGCCTAACTAACAATAGTTTGAATTAAATACACTTTTTAAGATTACTCTCTATATTCTATATAGGGAGTTTTTTTGTCATTGTCATACTGGAGAGATATTAAATACCCAAAATTAGCTTAAAAAGAATATGAATATTAAAGAAAGTTATAAGCGATATAGTCTTATCGTTTGTGAGCAAATAAACGTAGTGGCTGATTTTAAAACTCAGTGTCTCATTGCTGATAGTGAGATCTGCATCATATATTAAGTATTATTACTAACATATAGAAATAAAGTATTTTGTTATCGTAATTATTATTTTTGTAACTATTACTTTATGGAATAAAAATAGGGATTTTATTCATAGTGAACCAATTAAAAATACACAAGAAAGGCGGAATTGATTTTCGTTTTATTTTAAACAACCATTTTTACGTAATTTGATTAATATGCAATTATTTGTATTGTGGTTAACCCGTATATTGTGAGCTCAGAGTGGAAATGACTGAATAGAGTTTAAGCATATTTGATATGGTTTCTCTTTTTTATTCATTATTGCTTTCAGATTGTTTTGACTTACTGCTGTTTATTTTGAATAAACGATGAACATTAAAATCAAGTGAGCATTGGCCATGAGGCGTTTACTTATTAAATGAGGTGCTTAGGTGTATTGTAGGGCAAAAAGTCGTTATTAAGGGGCTTAGTGTAGTATAGAATTTTGTGGCATAAAGCGTGTTTTCTATTGATTATAATAGCATTTTTTTTAATATCTAAATTATACTCTCAAATTATTTCAATGTATTTGGTGAAATATATATCAATATTTTTCATCTGGTTTCGTTTAAGTGTTAATTTTTGAGTAATATTTTTAATTTAACCAAATGAGTGCCCAGAAAAAGAGAAGCAAGTGTAGTGAAATAGCAAGTTTAGTCCGCTACAGTAAAGCTGATGAATGGTTGACGAATGTTGTTTGTCATTGTTCATCCGTGATGTGCAAAAAAAATTGAAAAAATGTAATATTTTTTGTAAAAATCATGTAGAAAAAATGATACTAATAAGTAATCTTACAATGAGAATAGAAAAATCATACCAAGCATTTCTTTGTATAAAATAATAATTTCATGATTATATTATTTATAACTTTGTCAAGGATGTAAATCTGACTTATTACAGAAAGAGAATTATCTTAGTATGAAATAGGTATGCCATTACCATTTATCCTGAAAATAAATATAAAGGATAATTGTGATATTGACCTTTTTTGATTAACTTAAAAAGATAAAAACAAGCTCATACAACCATTAATTAAAAAAGTATACCATCAGAAAAAGACGACAAACATTTCACGATAGCTAGCTCAAAAAAGAGAGCGCTCATTTCAATAGAACTGAAAGCAATACACAAAGTATTTGTATTCACGCCATGAATAGTCTCAATTATTCTCGACTTAAAAAATACAGTTACAATATTTTTCCGATCCTTCTTTTTAGAAAAAACAGAACACTTTGGAAACGTAAAGTATGAAACCCAGTTATTGCTTTTTAAGCATAATCTAATAAATGAGATATAGATCTAAATTGCTTAGATATATCAATATTTTTATTACTCTTTTATGGAGAGGAAATGTCTTTTTAAGCTCAGAATGACTCAAAAAAAGGGTAATAATACGGACTAAATCAGTGATAAGAAGAGAGGAATATTTAGATATGTATTTTTTAGTTATCTAAATAAAAATATAACGATATTTAAATCTTTGTCTGTGGCCCATCCCGTCAATATCAACTTTTGTTAAGCAATGGTGTTACTAAAAGTCAGCATCTTGGGTTCTGTAATACTTTGAGACTTGTGTTAACTAGGTTGAAATGAAGTAACTGAATATTGAAGGGGAAGAAAAGTGAAACAATGCTCATGATTTGTAGCTGTAAAACAAATCACGATAAAAATTAGTTTCGTTGATAAAAAGTAACATATGATATTTTATGGTTTGTGTTGATGCTAATAGAGTAATCAATAAGATGTTATTTTGATCATATTTATTTTTCTTTGTTTACATTAAGGTAGTGAGAGTATACAAGTGTTAAGTGTTGCTCAGGGTGTTAGTCTGCTCGGAAGCTTTTGGTGTTCAATAGCAATCAAAAGTAGAAAAAACAGAATTTATATTCAATCTTGTTTTTTTATGAATAAATTACTTTATATTGAGGGATCTCTAAATTTTTTTTTAGAAAATTGAAATTAATATTTCAATTTTAGCCTATTATTTTATAGTAAATGAAGTTGGTTTTATACTTTAAAAATTTAAAATTAACTCGATTTTTTTATTTGTTTCATTAAAGATAATATCTATAATTAATTTAAATGTATTTTATCAATATGGATAATTATTTTTTATTTCTTCATTTTTTAACTGTTCTTTTTTATTTTTTATTAAATGA
This sequence comes from Proteus sp. G2626, assembly GCF_009915985.1. Lineage (NCBI taxonomy): Bacteria > Pseudomonadati > Pseudomonadota > Gammaproteobacteria > Enterobacterales > Morganellaceae > Proteus > Proteus sp. G2626. The sequence goes on from NZ_JAABNH010000026.1 coordinate 258,625, forward strand.
GGCTAAATTTTATAAATTAATTCTTTGTTTTTTATATTTTACTTAAGCTAAATGTTGTATTATGTTTATATTCTGAATGATTATTAATAGTGAGTTTAAAGTTATTGGTTATTAATTTTATTTTTTCTTTTATTTATCTTTAATATTAAAAAATAAATTAATACAAATATTTACTGTTCATAAAATGGACTATAATTCATAAATAAAACTTATTTATATGAGTATATTATTTAGTGGTGATTAATTTACAGTCAATAAAACTCCTATTAAGAGTTCTGTAATTTAAGTGTTAAAAGCACATCCTAAATCATAAGTATATTTTTATTATTACGAAAGAAACTTTAATGCTGTTGAAAAAAATATTCAATAATTTAAGGGAGAAGATGCATAACTCAGAATTTAATTTTAGATGACTTATCTTTATGATACATAAGTGAGTGTTTGTATCATTATGATTTTAAAGAAAAAAATTATTCTTTAAATCATGATAAAAAAAGTAATAACTATAAATAATTATAATAGTCTATTTATTGAACAAATTGTAAATAAAAAGTGATCATTTCTGAGGTTTTAAGTAAATGATGAAAAAATAATATCTATAGAAATATTTATTAAACAGAAAGGGATTGTTTAGATAAAGATGAGGAGTAGATATAGCAATATATGTTACTGTGATCAAAAAAATCTTCAATTTTAGATTTGTCAATTTTTTATGCTGTATTTTTAGGTTTATAAGTTTAATAGATCGTATAAAATAAAAAATTATCATTAATATTTTAATTTGGGTAGATTAGCTTATTAATTTACACCAAGTTTTATTACTTTTATCACTTGAATAGTTAATGAACTAATTCCATAATAATGATTATCTTTTTGTGATGTGACTCACATAGTATTTAAATTAGACTACTTTATCCGTTGAATAACTTAATAGTTAAGGAGTAAAGTTGTTGCGTTAGGATTATTCTTAACGAACTATATTGGCGAGCATTTAAAGTTTACTTTTAATTTAAATGTTTTTTTCGCTACTTTTGAAAATGACCGTATCAAAGTAATACAAGGTAGTGTTACTACGCGTCATGTTCATAAAATGGGGCCTGGAGATTTAATATTACATTTATATTAATTTCCTCGGGATCTTTCATTAGGAAGATCCTCTTTGTTCAATATAATCGGACGGGATGTAAAGAGATGAGTACGGTTGAATTGCTTAAGCATATTTATGACATAAATTTATCGTATTTGCTTTTGGCGCAAAGGTTAATTAACCAAGAAAAGGCTTCAGCAATGTTTAGGCTTGGTATTAGTGATTCCATGGCTGATGCTCTTGCAGAGCTTACATTGCCTCAATTGGTTAAGTTGGCTGAAACAAACCAACTAATCTGTAATTTCCGGTTTGAAGACAGCGAAACAATAGAACAACTCACTAAAGAATCTAGAGTGGATGATTTGCAACAGATCCATACAGGTATTCTTCTTTCTTCAAACTTGTTTCGTCAGTTAGCGGAACAAGATACATCTGCAACAAAGAAACGGGCATAACAATGAGTGAGAAAAGTATCGTTCGAGAAGCGAAAGATATTCGCTTAGCAATGGAATTAATCACCTTGGGTGCCCGCTTACAAATGCTTGAAAGTGAAACTCAATTAAGTCGGGGGCGTTTAATTAAATTATACAAAGAATTAAGAGGGAGCCCCCCTCCAAAAGGAATGTTACCTTTTTCAACGGATTGGTTTATGACATGGGAACAAAATATCCATTCCTCAATGTTCTATAACGCTTACCGTTTTTTATTGAAAAATGGGGGTTGTGTAGGGGTTGAGGCAGTTGTTAAAGCTTATCGTTTATACCTAGAACAATGTCCACCTGTTAAAGATCAAGAACCCATTTTAGCACTAACAAGAGCATGGACATTAGTACGCTTTGTTGAAAGTGGTATGTTACAACTTTCAGTTTGTACCAAATGTAATGGTTCATTTATTACACACGCACACCAACCTGCTAGCAATTATGTTTGCAGTCTTTGCCAGCCTCCTTCTCGCGCAATAAAAAAACGTAAACTTTCCGCCAATCCTGCCGATATTAACTTACAACTGTTGGATGGTCTTGAACAGTTTGCAATGTGATTCGAGATTGAAAGTTAAATATCAGGTTATAGAGCTTAGTTATCTATAACCTGAGCCGTTTCCTCTCCCCCTCCTATCTCTTGCTGCTATGTTCGCCATTCTCTCTATAACGAAATTAGCTAAAGGGATATCGCGTGTTAGTACTCTTAGGATATATCGTGGTTATGAGCGCCGTCATCGGGGGATATCTTCTCGTCGGTGGTAGTTTAGGCGCCTTGTACCAGCCAGCCGAATTTATAATCATTTTTGGTGCCGGTATCGGTGCTTTTATTGTGGGTAATAATGGTAGAGCAATTGTATCAACAATGAAGATCCTACCGAAATTACTTCGTAGTACAAATTACAATAAAGCGATGTACATGGATTTGATGGCTCTCATGTTTCGTTTATTGTCAAAAGCACGTCAAAACGGAATGTTGGCATTAGAGAGAGATATCGAAAATCCACAGCAAAGTGATATTTTTTCCCAGTATCCTCGCATTATGAAAGATGTCTATATGCTCAGTTTTATTACGGATTATATGCGTCTCATGGTGACTGGGAATATGAATCCTTATGAAATTGAATCTTTGATGGATGAAGAGATTGCGACTTTTGAGGAAGAGAGTGAAGTTCCCGCTACAGGGTTATCTGCCATGGGTGATTCTTTACCCGCGTTTGGTATTGTAGCTGCTGTGATGGGCGTTGTTAATGCGTTAGGTGCGGCGGATAGACCTGCTGGTGAAATGGGGGTTCTCATTGGACACGCAATGGTCGGAACTTTTTTAGGTATTTTATTAGCGTATGGTTTTATTTCACCATTAGCTTCCCGACTCAGACAACGCTCTAGTCAACAAATGAAAATGATGGAGTGTATCAAAACAACACTGTTATCTAGCATGAATGGATATGCGCCACAGATAGCGGTTGAATTTGGACGTAAAACCCTCTTTCTGGCAGACAGACCTTCTTTTATTGAATTGGAAGAACATGTACGTCAGGTACGGACACCGATGCAGGCAAATCCTGATGCAATGAAAGAAGAGTAATTATGAAGAGTAATTCACAAATCATTCGAGTTAAAAAGCGAGGGAGAAAGCAACATTACGCTCACGGTGGTGCATGGAAGATAGCTTATGCTGACTTTATGACTGCAATGATGGCTTTCTTTCTGGTGATGTGGTTACTTTCAATCTCTAGCCCACAAGAATTAACTCGTGTAGCAGAATATTTCCGTACGCCGTTAAAAGTCGCAATTGAAAAAGGGCGATTTAGTGGAGATGCAACAAATCCTATTCCCGGAGGAGGACGTGATCCTGTCTATAATGAAGGGGATATTTTGCCAAAAGGCGAGGAAGATAAACAGCTTAATGAAAAGCAACAATTCCGCCGTTTAAAAGATAATTTAGAACAAGTCATTTTAAATGATCCTAGATTAAAAGATCTGAAGCCTCATTTATTAATCGACATGATGGATGAGGGTTTACGAATTCAAATTATCGATAAAGCAAATCGACCTATGTTTAGAGTCGGTAGTGCCACCGTTGAACCTTATATGAAGGATATTTTAACGGCTATTGCACCTATTTTAAACGATACACCATACAAAATTAGTTTATCGGGTCATACCGATGATATTCCTTATGCAAGTGGTGCTTTTAAATATAGTAACTGGGAATTGTCTACAGATCGTGCTAATGCCTCTCGCCGTGAGTTAATTGGTGCAGGATTAAGGGAATGGAAAGTACTTCGTGTCGTAGGTATGGCATCAACGGTTCATCTCGTTAAAGAAGATGGTTTTGCAGCGGCTAACCGACGGATCAGTATTCTAGTCTTAACGAAGCAAGCAGAACAAAAAATTGTACAAGAAAATGAGCGGGTTGCACCGACAGTAACTGAGGCTATTGAAATAGAGCCTCTACTTTCAGGGCAAGAAACCCCACAAGAAAAAGCAGGAAATACACAGACGGGTTCGTCTGTGTCTTCTGCATCTGAGCTTCCCGAATCAAAAAAGGAAAATGTTGAAACAGGAGTTTCTGGGGAAAGTTTGCCATCACAATCGACAAATATTACTACAAAACAGGGAACAGCCCCCTAATTTGTTAGTAATCGCGTAAAGGTGAATGAGTAACGATGGATATTACTGAGTTTTATCAAACATTTTTTGATGAAGCAGATGAGTTGTTAGCTGATATGGAACAGCATTTACTGTTACTTGATCCAGAAAATCCAGATCAGGAACAGATGAATGCGATTTTCCGTAGTGCACACTCCATAAAAGGAGGAGCTGCAACATTTGGCTTCGTTAAACTTCAACAGACCACTCATGTGCTTGAAAACTTGCTCGATAGTGCAAGACGTCATGAGATGGCGCTCACCGACGACATTATTAACCTGTTTCTGGAAGCGAAAGATATTATGCAACAGCAATTGGATGCACATAAAAACTCACAAGAACCTGATGAGGAAACATTTAACTATATTTGTGAGAAGTTGCGTCAGCTGGCTCTCGATGTAAAAGAAGAACAATCAGCTCCTAATGTTGAGGCCGTTGCTGGGCCTGAAGCTTCCGTTTCACACGTTATTGAGACTGAAACTTCTGTTCCATCATCTGATGCTGAAAATGTGCAAAATGACGCCACTGTAGAAGAGATATCGAAAATGGCGACTGATGGACATTATTACCATCACATTATTTTGTCTGATCTTAAAGAGACTGATATTGATTTAATGCTTGATGAATTAAAACATCTTGGTGATGTGAGCCAAGTTGAAAAACAACATCATGGCCTTGAAGCAATATTAAAAACAACCGCGACAGAAGAAGATATTAGTGCGGTACTCTGTTTTGTGATTGAGCCTGAACAGATCTCATTTAGACAAAATACGGCTACAGAAAAACGGATGGCACAAGAAGAGAGTAAACCCTCTATTGATGATACTCATACTGAAAGCCAAGCAGAACAATCAGCACCTACTCAATCTGTTGTCGCTGAAAATGCACCGTTATCAGAACCAGCAAAAGCACCCGTTGCGACGGTATCAACACCGACCAAAAGACCTGCTACTGCTCCAGCGCCTAAAACAGAATCAACCAGTATTCGTGTTGCCGTTGAAAAAGTTGATCAACTCATCAACTTAGTCGGTGAATTGGTTATCACACAATCTATGTTAGCTCAACATAGCGATAGTCTAGAACCGTCTATATACAGTGATTTATTAAGTTGTATTGCACAACTACAACGTAATTCACGTGATCTGCAAGAATCTGTTATGTCGATTCGTATGATGCCGATGGAATATGTATTTAGTCGATTCCCTCGAGTTGTGCGCGATTTAGCAGGTAAAATGAATAAAAAAGTTGAGCTTAATATGATTGGTAGCTCGACTGAACTTGATAAAAGTTTAATTGAAAAAATTATCGATCCGCTGACTCACTTAGTTCGAAACAGCCTTGATCATGGTATTGAAATGCCAGCAGATCGCGTTGCTGTTGGTAAGCCTGAAGCCGGGCAATTGACATTATCTGCAGAACATCAAGGTGGCAATATTTGTATTGAAGTGACTGATGATGGTGCAGGATTAAATCGTGAACGAATTTTGAAAAAAGCCATTTCTTCAGGACTTTCAGTTTCTGAGAATATGAGTAATGAAGAAGTTGCTATGCTTATTTTTGCTCCTGGATTCTCAACTGCAGAAGTCGTGACTGATGTGTCTGGACGTGGTGTGGGTATGGATGTTGTGAAACGAAATATCCAAGAAATGGGGGGACAAATTCAAATTAGTTTTGAAGTGGGTAAAGGGACTCGCATTCGTATTTTACTCCCACTCACGTTAGCTATTTTGGATGGCATGTCAGTTAAAGTACAAGATGAAGTCTTTATTTTACCATTAGGTACAGTGGTCAGCTCTTTACAACCTGAAGAGGATGATATTTATCCATTAGCGGGTGATGAGAAATTATTGCAAGTCAGAGGAGAATATTTACCTCTCATTGAATTGCATCGTACTTTTAATATTGAAGGTGCTCAAACCGATATTACTCAAGCTATTGCGGTTATCGTACAAAGTGCCGGACGTCGTTATGCTTTATTAGTGGATAAATTAGTTGGCCAGCATCAAGTTGTTGTTAAAAATATAGAAAGCAATTACCGAAAAGTACCAGGTATTTCTGCCGCAACAATTATGGGCGATGGTAGTGTGGCTTTAATTCTTGATGTACCAGAATTACAACGTTTAAGTCATACACAAATGACAAATAAGAAAAAGACTACAACTGCAAGCGCAGTCATTTAATAGTGAGGATAAAATAAGATTATGGCTTCGGAACATTTCGAGAAATTATCCGGTGAAACTGTTGGACAAGGATTTCTAATTTTTACGCTGGGCGACGAAGAATATGGAATTGACATTTTAAAGGTTCAAGAAATTCGTGGATATGATCAAGTTACTCGTATTGCTAATTCACCTAGCTTTATTAAAGGGGTAACAAATTTACGGGGCGTTATTGTTCCCATAGTTGATCTGCGTATTAAATTTTCACAAGAAAGTGTAACTTATAATGACAATACTGTTGTTATTGTGGTTAACTTATTAAATAGAATTGTGGGAATTGTTGTCGATGGCGTTTCTGACGTTCTTACGTTAAAGCCAGAACAAATCTGCCCTGCGCCAGAGTTTGCAGTCACAATGTCTACAGAGTATTTAACGGGGTTAGGTACTTTAGATGAAAGAATGCTTATTCTTGTTGATATTGAAAAATTACTCAACAGTGAAGAAATGGAATTAGTTGATAGCGCAACAATTCAAGCTAAATAAGTTTTTATTTTTTAAAAAATAATATAAATACTGTTCCGGTACATTTGCCGGAATAGCTATTTCTGTCTTTTTTATTTTATTAATGAGTGCTAAAGCATTAAATTAACTTTAAGGTAAATTTAAAAATAAAAAAGAACTAATAATTTGAGTTAAGTTCTATTTTATTATTTATTACTTTATAAGTAGCTATCAACAAGTTGTAATATTTTTCTAGTGACGGAAATAACTATAAAGTTTTTTATACTTATAATTTTAATTAAAAACAGTATTACCACCGCTTTTTAATGGGGCAAAAAACATGACTAAGATGAAATGAAACCTATAAAGTTTCTCTTAAGTCTGCCGATAACTTGCTCATTACCATTTATTATAAAAAGGGAAACTATGTTTAGCCGAATGAAAATAGTGACTGGATTATTATCCATTCTTCTGTTGTTTGGTGTTTTGCAATTTATCTCTGGGGGTGTTTTTTACTCAAATATTGTTGAGACAAGAAATGACCTGAATAAAACACTTACAATACAGGATCAACGTGAACGCCTAGACGAAAGCTGGGCTAACTTACTTCAAGCTCGTAATAATATTAATCGTGCTGCGATTAGTTTTCTATTACAAGATAAAAACTTAAATGTGGATGGCTCTCTGTCTGTGGATTATCTTACGGGTCTTGCTCGTAAAAATATGTCTCGTGCAGATGAGAAGTTTAAAGAGTTTGAAAAGAATATTACCGCTTATCAAGTTCACTCCGAAGATGATGTTCGTAGCCTAAAAGGGCGTTTTATCGAATATTTCTCTGCATTAAATCAATTAGAAATTCTACTTCAAGATAGAAATTTAAAAGACTTTTTTGAGCAACCAACTACGGGTTATCAAGATGCTTTTTATAAAGAATATCTTGCCTACGTTATGCGTAATGAGAAGTTTAATCATGAATTAAATGTAGCATTAGAAGCTTCTCACCAACGTACTGTCATCACCATGGTTGTTTTAGCCATTATCGTTATCTCTGCATTAATTTTATGCTGGTTTGCGTTACGTAATGCCTTGATTAGACCATTAAATTCGCTTCTATTAAGCATTAAAACTTTCTCTGAAGGGGATTTACGCCCCAATATTGAAGTCAATGGCCGTAATGAAATGAGCTTGTTAGCAAATGGCTTAAAGCATATGCAACAAGAGCTTATTCAAACCGTTCGTGGGGTCTATCAGAGCACAGAAAATATTTATAACAGCACAAGTGAAATAGCTGCTGGAAATAATGATCTGTCCGCACGTACAGAAGAGCAAGTAGCTTCCTTGGAAGAAACTGCCGCCAGTATGGAACAGTTAACTGCAACTGTAAAACAAAACGCAGATAACGCACGTCAAGCGAGTAACCTTGCTAATGACGCCTCAGATATCGCCCGCCAAGGCGGAAAAGTTGTTGCTAATGTGGTGCAAACAATGCACGACATAGCCGGAAGTTCTCAGAAAATCACCGATATTACTGCGGTTATCGATGGTATTGCATTTCAGACCAATATTTTGGCACTGAATGCAGCCGTGGAAGCTGCAAGAGCCGGTGAGCATGGTCGCGGATTTGCGGTAGTTGCCGGTGAAGTTCGTAACCTTGCGCAGAGAAGTGCAGAAGCTGCTAAAGAAATAAAAACACTGATTGAAGATTCTGTAAGCCGTACTGAAACGGGCTCTGTGCTTGTTGAAAGTGCAGGAGAGACGATGACGCGTATTGTGGACTCAGTAACGCGAGTTACTGATATCATGGGCGAAATCGCTTCTGCATCAGATGAGCAAAGCCGAGGTATCTCACAAGTTGGCCTTGCGGTTTCTGAAATGGATCGTGTCACTCAGCAAAATGCCTCTTTAGTAGAACAATCTGCAGCCGCGGCTGCTGGTCTTGAAGATCAAGCAGTTGCATTAACCCGCTTAGTTTCAATCTTCAAATTACCGGGTCAGGAAGAAAAAACGCTAGAAAGAAAGGAATCGGATGCAACCCCTGTAGTTAAAGCCGCTGCTCCACTTATAAAACCAGGAACCTCAGAAAAGAAAAAGAGCAGCAGTGTTGAAGATCCCGCTAATTGGGAAACTTTCTAACAACAACAAGTGGCTGACAAGCGGTGGCTTTTTTACCACCGCTTTAAACGAGGTGAAGGCATGTTTAGGTTTCGCAAATTAAAGATATCCACCAGTCTCTATTTATTACTGATGATGTTTTGCGTTATGCAGATGATTTCTAGTGGTATTTCGCTAGGGATTGTCCATTTGAATAACGAACAGATCACCAGAGTTGATTTAGATACATCTAAGCGAGATGAGTTAGGATTAAGTTGGGCATCTTTAATACAAACACGCAATGCGATTAATCGTGTTGCTATCGCAGTGAAAACTGAACAGTCAACGGATTATATTCAATCTATTGAATCAATTGCACTTTCACGCTTGGAAACAGCGAATACTCATTTTCAAAATTTCCTTGCTGAAATAAATAAAGAGGCAATACCGACAGAAGAAAAAGAAATCGTTGAAACGGTGAAAAATAATTATCACGTTTTATATGGTGCCTTAACTGAATTACATAGCATGTTAAAAAATGATAATTTCCAAGGTTTTTTAGACCAACCAACGGAACGTTATCAAACGGCAATGGAAAATTCATTTAACACTTATATGAATTACGTGCAGACAGAAATAACAGAATCTATAGAGCAAGGACATCGCTCTTATACTATTGCTATCTTGATGTTTATCGGTGCAATAGCAATGGTTATTGTTGTGTCAATCGCAGCTCACCGTTGGCTAAATTTTAATATCATTAAACCTTTTGCGAGTTTAAGTCGTTATTTTAATGATGTTGCAACCGGTAAATTAAATCGTGAAATTCTTGTTTTTACGGATGATGAAATAGGGGATGTATTTAGACAATTACGAGATATGCGGGGTGAGCTTGCTCGTTCTATTCGTATTGTTCGAGATAACAGTCACGCTATGTATTCTGGTATTCAAGAAATTTCAAAAGGAAATACGGATTTATCCTCAAGAACTGAACAACAAGCTGCTTCATTAGAAGAAACTGCGGCAAGCATGGAAGAGTTAACGGCAACAGTAAAACAAAATGCTGATAACGCTTTACAAGCAAGTAAGCTTGCGGAATCTGCTTCTGAAACAGCCATGCGTGGTGGCCAAATTACGCATAGTGTTGTTGAAACCATGGATGCGATTACACAAAGTTCTCAAAAGATAGGGGCTATTATCAGTGTGATTGATGGTATTGCGTTCCAAACCAATATATTAGCACTTAACGCGGCGGTTGAGGCTGCGCGTGCCGGTGAACAAGGACGAGGATTCTCTGTTGTTGCTGGAGAAGTTCGTAACCTTGCTCAGCGTAGTGCTGATGCTGCTAAAGAAATCAAATTATTGATTGATGAATCTGTTTTACGCGTCTCTCAAGGTTCTCAACTCGTTAATAATGCAGGGCAGACAATGGAGGAACTCGTTACATCAGTAAACAAAGTCACTGAACTAATGGCAGAAATTGCCTCTGCTTCTGATGAACAAAGTCGAGGTATTCACCAAGTCGCTGATGCAGTCAGTCAGATGGATCAGGTGACACAGCAAAACGCTGCTTTGGTGGAGCAATCAGCATCTGCTGCCGCAGCATTGGAAGATCAGGCTAATAACCTTGTTGATGCTGTATCGGCATTCGAGTTGCCTGATACGGATGAGAGTAATACCTCTTCATCCCTAGAAGGTAATGGGTTGAAAAAAGCAGATAAAAAATCATTTTTTAAAAAGACCCATTAAAAAACAATGAAACGTAATGTTACTGAAGTCTTATCAGATATCGCTGCTCAACCGTTGGATATTTTTACTCAACGGTTCATGTTGTCCGATGATCAGTTCCAATCTATATGCCAATTGATTTATCAAAAGGCCGGTATTGTGCTGACTAACAACAAAAGGGAGATGGTGTATAACCGTCTCACGAGGAGGTTACGTGAATTACGGATGAATAACTTTGGTGACTATCTTGCGTTTCTTAAAAGTGATGTACGCAACCCTGAATGGCAAGAGTTTGTTAATGCACTAACAACCAATCTCACGGCATTTTTCAGGGAAGCGCATCATTTTCCTATTTTGGCAAAACATGCCAGAAAAAGAGCAGGAGGTGTCTACCGAGTATGGTGTGCAGCAGCATCGACTGGAGAAGAACCTTATTCAATTGCGATGACTTTACGCGATGTTTTTGGGAATAACCCTTATAAAACCAAAATTATTGCCAGCGATATCGATACAAATGTGTTGGATAAAGCACGAAAGGGTGTTTACCGACAAGAAGAGCTTAAAACATTAAATGATGAATATTTGAAAAAATATTTTCTCAAAGGTGTCGGCGATTTTGAAGGATACGTGAAAATTAGACAGCAAATTAGCGAGATGGTCTCTTTTCAGTATTTGAATCTACTCGACAAGCAATGGGATTTAGAAGGTAGTTTTGATGCAATATTTTGTCGTAATGTGATGATTTATTTTGACAAAGCAACACAACAAACTTTACTTAATCGCTTTATCTCATTACTTAAACCAGACGGAATGCTGTTTGTTGGGCATTCCGAAAATGTAAGCCAGCTTAGCAAGGATTTCTACTTGCATGGGCATACCGTTTACGGGCTGACACCAGCAAGGAGAGGTTATGAATAAAATAACGGTACTCTGTGTTGATGATTCGGCGCTAATGCGTCAAATCATGCGAGAAATCATCAACAGTCATAGTGATATGGAAGTTGTTGATTGTGCACCAGATCCTATAGTGGCTCGTGACTTGATAAAAAAGTACAACCCACAGGTATTAACGTTAGACGTTGAAATGCCACGTATGGATGGTATTGATTTCTTGGAAAAATTGATGCGATTAAGACCAATGCCTGTCGTTATGGTCTCATCACTAACTGCAAAAGGTTCAGAAGTCACGCTAAAAGCGCTAGAACTGGGTGCGGTTGATTTTGTGACTAAACCTCAGCTTGGTTTGCGTGAAGGTATGCTTGCTTATAGTGAACTGATTGCAGAGAAAATTCGTGCGGCTGCTCTTGCACGGATTAGTCGGCGTGAAGTTCAAGTCGTACCTTCTAAATCATTGTCATTTACACCGATGATTTCGAGTGAAAAGTTGATTGTAGTTGGTGCATCAACAGGTGGCACAGAGGCTATTCGTAATTTTCTAGAACCATTACCCGTTACCAGCCCAGCGGTGTTGATCACACAACATATGCCAGCAGGGTTTACACACTCATTTGCAGAACGTTTAAATCGTTTATGTCAAATCAGTGTAAAAGAAGCTGAAGATGGAGAACGTGTATTACCTGGGCACGCTTATGTTGCTCCCGGTGATTATCATATGGAGCTTCGTCGGAATGGTGCTAACTACCAAATACACATTAATAAAGAGCCTGCTGTAAACCGCCATCGTCCTTCTGTCGATGTATTATTTCGGTCAGTCGCAAAATATGCGGGACGTAATGCCATTGGCGTTATTTTAACCGGAATGGGAAGTGATGGTGCTGCGGGGTTATTAGAAATGCGTCAAGCAGGAAGTTATACCTTTGCACAAGATGAAGCGAGTTGTGTCGTCTTTGGTATGCCTCGTGCTGCGGTTGAAATAGGCGCAGTTGATGAGGTGAAAAGCATAAGCTCAATGAGCAAAGCGGTACTGATGAAAATCAGTAGCACGCAATCATTGCGTATCTGATTAAGTTCAGTTTAAAAAGCAACACAGTAATTTGCCGATATATTTTGAAGGAGTTTTCAATGGCAAGTAAGGATCTGAAATTTTTAGTGGTTGATGATTTTTCAACAATGCGCCGCATAGTTCGTAATTTGCTAAAGGAATTAGGATTTACGAATGTAGAAGAAGCAGAAGATGGTGCTGACGCGTTAGCTAAATTACGCAATTCGGCAATTGATTTTGTGATAACAGACTGGAACATGCCAAACATGGATGGTCTAGAGCTTCTTAAAAATATTCGTAGTGATGCGGGATTTGCAGCAACACCTGTATTAATGGTGACCGCTGAAGCTAAAAAAGAAAATATCATTGCAGCAGCGCAAGCTGGTGCAAGTGGGTATGTTGTTAAACCTTTTACAGCAGCAATTCTTGAAGAAAAACTAAATAAAATTTTTGAAAAACTGGGCATCTAAGGAGTCGCAATGAGTGGGAATCCAATTATGCCGAAAGATAATATTGAAATGACATCTGATATTATCAGCCGGATCGGACAATTGACGCGGATGTTACGCGACAGTTTGCGAGAATTAGGATTGGATAAAGCAATAGCCGAAGCAGCAGAAGCCATCCCTGACGCTAGGGAACGATTGGATTATGTTGCTCAGATGACCGCTCAGGCAGCTGAGCGTACATTGAACTGCGTCGAAGCTGCGCAACCTAAACAGGATGCGTTAAGTGCCGATGCGACTAAGCTTACTGAACGTTGGGACCAATGGTTTGAACAGCCAGAAGAGCTGAAAGATGTACGCTCTCTTGTAACCGATACCCGCAATTATTTGCGGGATATCCCTGAGAGTACGGCTTTTACTAACAGTCAGTTATTGGAAATTATGATGGCACAGGATTTCCAAGATCTGACCGGTCAGGTAATTAAACGTATGATGAGTGTGGTTCAAGAAATTGAGAAACAACTTGTCATGGTATTAATGGAAAACCTGCCACCAGAGCAACTTGAAAAGTCTAATGTGAAAAAAGAGACTGATTCTTTATTAAATGGTCCACAAGTGAATAAAAACAGTGCTGGCGTGATCAAAAATCAAGATCAAGTTGATGATTTACTAGAAAGTTTAGGATTCTAACCTTCTAATGAGTTTTAGGGCGATAAGGACGTTGAGATATGCAGGACGCATTCGCTCTATGCTCTGCTCTTTTAGGATGGTGTACTTTATGGATAAAAAATTACGTAATAATACTTTGATAGCTCACGCTATCGAAGAAAATGTAAGCCGCTTTTTTTAAGCGGCTTTCGAAGTTGCTTAAATCAGCATCAATATGAAAGGTGTATGATTTGCTGTTAACTTCGCTGATTTCTTTATAGTTGGCGTCAAGATCACTTTTATTCTTATTTTTATCATTAGGTTGGTTTCTAAGCACCGACTGTCATAGCCCAAAAAGCCCCGTAAATTTGCGATTGTTCAGCCCATCAATTTCCTCTGAATTTGTCATGCTTAGAGTCATTTCATTCATGCTTTTAATCTCATTATCTAAATCGGACAGACTGTGGCTGAAGATAGCGATCTCGAAAAAACAGAGGAACCCACACCCCATAAACGGGAAAAAGCTAAAAAGGATGGGCAAATTGTCCGTTCTAAAGAGCTTTCATCCGTTTTAATGGTCTTAGGTGGTGTGAGTTTACTGTGGATGAGTGGTGGATTTATCACTCGTGGGTTACATGCCATGTTAACGGAAGGATTTACATTTAATCATCACCTGATTGGTAATGAGAATTTGTTGATCCCTCGATTTGGTAGCTTGATTAAGCAAGCTGTTTTTGCGTTATCGCCAGTGTTCTTTGGATTAGTGCTGGTGGCAATAGGTGGCTCGGCGTTATTAGGTGGGATCAATTTTAGTAGTAAATCAATTAAATTTGATGCAAAAAAATGGAATCCCATCTCTGGGCTAAAGCGTATTTTTTCAATGAATGCGTTGGCTGAATTATTTAAAGCGATACTAAAATCGACCTTTGTGGGACTGGCGGCAACCATTTTCTTATGGCACAACTGGAACGATATTCTTCATTTGATCACGCTTCCACCACTGAATGCGCTTGCTAATGCGATGCAATTGTTGATTTTTGCCGTCTACATCACGGTTTTTATGCTGATCCCCATGGTGGCCTTTGACATTATTTTCCAAATTCGTAGTCACCTGAAAAAACTACGTATGACGCGCCAAGAAATTAAAGACGAATTTAAACAGCAAGAAGGTGATCCTCAACTTAAAGCACGTATTCGTCAGCAACAACATGCGATGTCTCGCCGTCGAATGATGGCGGATGTACCGAAGGCTGACGTCATTGTTACGAACCCAACACACTATGCTGTCGCATTGCAATATAACGACAAAATGACCGCACCAAAAGTGTTAGCGAAAGGTGCAGGTGCTATTGCGTTAAAAATTAAAGAAATTGGTGCAGAACATCGAATTCCGCTTCTAGAAGCGCCACCGCTTGCTAGGGCGTTATATCGTCACAGTGAAATAGGTCATGCAATACCTTCAACCCTCTACGCTGCGGTTGCAGAAGTACTTGCGTGGGTTTATCAACTGAAACGATGGAAAACCGAAGGTGGTTTAAAACCTAAACAACCTATGAACTTGCCAGTGCCTCCCGCACTGGACTTTGCTGGAGAAGATAATCGTCATGGCTAATTTGGCCTCATTACTCCGCTTGCCGGGAAATTGGAAAAGTTCTCAGTGGCAGATACTGGCAGGGCCAGTGCTTATCTTGTTGATACTGTCAATGATGGTATTGCCATTGCCACCTTTTCTATTGGATTTATTATTTACCTTTAATATCGCACTTTCCATTATGGTGCTGTTAGTAGCAATGTTTACAAAGCGTACTTTGGACTTTGCTGCGTTTCCGACTATTTTGCTATTTACCACGTTGTTACGTTTATCATTAAACGTTGCTTCAACGCGTATCATCTTAATGGAAGGGCATACAGGATCAGCGGCTGCAGGGCGTGTTGTTGAAGCCTTTGGTCATTTCCTTGTTGGCGGTAACTTTGCGATTGGTATTGTGGTCTTTATCATCCTTGTATTGATTAACTTTATGGTTATCACTAAAGGGGCAGGACGTATTGCTGAAGTCGGTGCACGTTTTGTGTTAGATGGTATGCCAGGTAAACAGATGGCCATCGATGCTGATCTTAACGCCGGTATTATCAACGAAGATGAAGCAAAAAAACGCCGTAAAGAAGTCTCATTAGAATCTGATTTTTATGGTTCTATGGACGGTGCGAGTAAATTCGTTCGTGGTGATGCCATCGCAGGCTTAATGATCCTCGTGATTAACGTAGTGGGGGGCTTAATTGTCGGTGTTGCTCAACACGGTATGCCACTGAATGATGCCGCGAGCACTTATACCCTATTAACTATCGGTGATGGCCTGGTTGCTCAAATCCCAGCATTGATTATCTCAACGGCTGCGGGGGTTATTGTGACTCGTGTCGCGACCGATGAAGATGTTGGGCAACAAATGGTGACCCAACTCTTTGATAACCCTCGTGTATTGATGCTAACAGCTGGTGTATTAGGCCTGTTAGGTTTAGTACCAGGCATGCCAAATTTTGTTTTCCTTTTCTTCACCGCAGCATTAGGCGGATTAGGGTGGTATATCTTACGACGTAACGCCAACCCGCAAGTGCAACAACAAAAAGAGATGGAAGAAGTTGAGAAGCAAAATCGTGTTGTCGAAGCATCATGGGAAGATGTGCAACTGGAAGATCCTCTTGCTATGGAAGTGGGATATCGCTTAATTCCAATGGTAGATAACCGCCAAAATGGTGAGTTATTGGGGAGAATTAGCGGTATTCGTAAGAAATTTGCTCAAGAGACAGGATATCTCCCACCTGTTGTTCATATTCGTGACAATATGGAGTTAAGACCTTCTTCTTATCGTATTCTTATGAAAGGGGTTGAAATTGGTCATGGAGAAGCGCATCCGGGTCGTTGGTTAGCGATTAATCCAGGGAATGCGGTGGGTTCTTTAGAAGGCGATATCACGCAAGAGCCTGCCTTTGGTTTACCTGCGGTTTGGATTGATGACAGTTTAAGAGAACAGGCACAAGTTCAAGGCTATACCGTGGTTGCTGCGAGTACAGTAATTGCAACACACTTTAACCATGCATTAGCAAAATACGCATCAGAATTATTTGGTCGTCAAGAAGCGCAAATGTTGTTTGATAGGGTGAGTAAAGAGCTCCCTAAAATGACAGAAAATATGATCCCAGATATGCTGTCACTCACTGTATTGCACAAAGTATTGCAAAATCTGCTGTCTGAACAGGTGCCTATTCGTGATATGAGAACCATATTAGAAGCTTTAGCCGAGCATGCGCCAGAGCAAAAAGATCCTGCTGAATTAACAGCTGTCGTTCGTGTTGCACTTCGTCGTGCGATTACACAACACTGGTTTGGTGATCAAGATGAAATCCAAGTCATTGGGTTGGATGCAAGCTTAGAGCGTATTCTTGTTCAAGCAATGCAAAGTGGTGGTGGATTAGAGCCAGGGCTTGCTGAAAATATTGAACAACAAGCCTCTGATGCCGTACGTCACCAAGAAATGTCAGGTGGGGCACCTGTATTATTAGTCAATCATACTTTACGTTCATTATTATCACGTTTCTTACGCCGTAGCCTGCCACAATTAGCCGTATTATCAAATATGGAAATTAGCGAAGGTCGTCGTATCCGAATGACATCGATGATAGGTGGGCAACCTCATTAATCATTCTTGTTGATATGCCCTCATCTAGAGTTAAGGCCACTGTATTAAGTGGCCTTTTTTATGTTTATAGCATAGGAAAAGAGATAGGAGCGTCTAGTCATTTACTCTGTTTGATAAGCACAGAAGGCATCAGAAAGTGCAATTGTCTATTGATGAAAAAAGTGAAAAAAGAATGATAAATAAAGCCCTAGATATAATGAAAGGTGCATGCTGATAACGTGATAAGTCAGAGAAATAAAGTAAAGAGAACGCTTAAGGTGAGAGAGAGTCAGAGTACTCGATGTATATTTATATTGTCGAAAACGAGGTGTTACTTGTGTTTAATCGGAAAAACAAAACGCCATCATGATTGATGGCGTATCGTGAGAATTTAGGGCTTACTACCCAGAAAAGCTAAACCTGAATTTTACGTCCAGCCAGTGTTGAACGCTGAGCTTGCCCATCAGAACCATAAAGCGTTGGGCTGTGATTCTTCTGTAAAAAACGGATAGCATCACTATTACGAGAAATATGTTGCTCTAATAGTAATCCGTTATGCTGATTAAGGTGTTTTAGCTCCGCCGTAATATCTATTATCTGTATCCATAAATCAGATAAGAATGCTAGACCTGTATAAGGTTTTTCTATACCAGCTTGTAAGCTTAGCGTATGACGCTGTTGGTCTGTATGACCTAAAGCCGATAAGACAAAATTCTTCTGTTCAGTAACTTCGTGAAGTGCATTGATATCAATGTTGCCTGCACACAATAACTGCTGTTCAGCGCGTAGAATACCTGCAATGGTATTGAGCTGTGATAATTGAAGATCTAAAGTCTGGCGGAGTTCTTCCATCATAATCATTAAAATATTATTGAGTTATGCTTTCAGCAGCTTCACGGAAAAGAGCATCCGCAATTTTACCGCTGTCCATGGTTAATGTTCCGTTGGCAATTGCTTCTTTTAGGCGAGCAACTTTCTCAACGTTAATGTCTTTGTTTCCAGGTTGAACAAGTTTTTTCTGTGCTTCACTGAGTTTTACAGAAGTGTCACCTGTCGCTGTTTTTTGTTCAGTTGTTCCCGATTTACGTGAGCCCTGCGTGACTTCACCTGGGTTACGTTGTGCAATTGCGTTAATCGGAAGCAGTGGATTTGCGCGTTCAATACTCATAGGAAAATCCTTTGTTAGGCATCAATTAGTCGTCAGATGAAGCCATTGTAAAACAACCTATGTGTTTTCGCCTATCATCTTGGTTCTTTATATCGGCTGTAGAATCAAAAACTTTAATCTTAGTCGTCATACTTCAAGTTGTAGCGTTGTTAGCTGCATTCACTCTCACTAGTCCCATTACTCGTCATATTTCAAGTCGTAGCGTTGTTGACTGCATTCACCCACACTAGTCACATACTTGTGTATGCTTCTAGCGATTCGTTCATTTGTCGCCTAGCTACATCTTGAATTATTTAGAGTATGTATATGGTTGTATTTTTAATACACCTTGAATTATTTAGAGTAAAAACTGTAGCGCAAGAGAGTTTACCTCTGCTTGCCATAACTGAAACGGGTAACAAGCAATTCAATATAGGCTTATTCGGCTTATCAGCTTTTTAATCGGTTAAAGAGGGATGCGAACTGCACCATTTTCAAGTGCTTCACCCGTGACGATTTGCCCTGATTTTACTCTCACTCGAATGGTTTCATTGGCCACGGCGTTGTTTACTGCCTTACCCTCATAACGGATCTGAAAGTGAGGACCTTGCGCAAATACAGTGACTGTTTGTCCCGCCAAAATAGCCCAAGGGCGACGAACCATTGTCGAAGTTAAAGGTTTTCCTGCGGATATTTGTCGCATTGCGATCGCATTTTTAATGAATATCGGATCGCGTAATACATCATAAGGTAATTTTTCTAATTCGCCCGTTGCCATGCTAACGGCAGAAGTTTCAATAATGTCATCACGATTAATGTCTTTTTTCGCAATTAAGTATTTGCCCTTCACGCTAACATCAACTTGAATAAAACGGCGTTGTTTATCACATTGAATGGGAATCGAAAGGCGCCCCCAATTGCGAGAGCCTGCATGGCGTTGGATCTTTTGTATTTGGCACACAGGCCATTTCTCTTCAGGTGTTAAAACGGTCACAGTGACTTTATCGCCTGGTTGATGAAGTGCAACAAAGAAATCTTGTAGTTCTTCAGGGAGTGATTTAGCTAGACTCACATTCACCATAAAGAAAAAAGAAAATAGACCGATAAGAGTTTTAACTAACATAGTTTGTACCACCTTACAGCGTTGATGCTAATTGTGCATTTGTACTTATTTAGCCAGCACAGTGTACATCGCCTTTACACGCCTTAAACGCATAAATAGCAATCCAATTTACGCCTATTCCTCCAATCATCTTTTTTTTGAGCGTTTATTCTGTCAACTGAAATTGTTTTATCAGCTGAGGTAAGTGGCTTAGCCACCAAGGATAGAAGATGCTCGATAAATTAGAAAATACGTTTCATTTTCAACAAGAAGCGCTCTCAATACGTAATAAACGCCAAGAAATTCTTGCTGCGAATATCGCTAATGCAGATACCCCAGGCTTTCAGGCTCGTGATATTGATTTTGCTTCTGAATTGAAAAAAACCATTGAAAACGGACGCACTGGCAGTCATGGCATGCAATTAGCAATGACATCAGAGCGCCATATCCCAATTAAACCCGGTTACCGCTTAGAAGCGGACTTGTTGTATCGCGTACCTCATCAGACCGCGATGGATGGTAATACCGTGGATATGGATATGGAACGTAGTAATTTTGCTGACAATAGCCTTAAGTATCAGGCTGATGTGACATTTATTAACTCGCAAGTTAAAAGCATGATGGCTGTATTGCAACAGTAAGGTAAAGAGCATGTCTTTATTTAGTATTTTCGATATTTCAAGTTCAGCACTTTCAGCGCAATCACAACGCTTAAATGTGAGTGCCAGCAATATGGCAAACGCCGACAGTGTTGCGGGTCCAGATGGCGACCCTTATCGTGCAAAACAGGTTGTTTTTCAGGTAAATGCACCTGCTGGCCAAGAAATTGGCGGTGTGCGTGTTACTGAAGTTGTTGATGATCCTGCCCCATTTCGTATGGAATATCAGCCAGGACATCCTTTTGCCGATGAAAAAGGTTATGTACGTATGCCGAATGTTGATGTCGTGGGTGAAATGATTAATACCATCTCTGCTTCTCGTAGCTATCAAGCTAACGTTGAAGTGATGAACACGGCAAAAACGCTGATGCAAAAAACACTGATGATAGGTCAATAGGGAGAATAAATTGTGGGTATTTCCGCCTCAATGAATGAACCTTATGATAATACCATTATCGGGGATGCACCTTCTTCATACCATACGAAAAAGAGTGGTAGTGAAGATATTAAAGGGAATTTTCTGACACTTCTCATCACCCAGATGAAAAATCAAGACCCAACAAATCCAATGCAAAATAATGAGTTAACGTCTCAGTTAGCTCAGATTTCAACCGTTGAAGGTATCGAAACACTGAATAAAACAGTGAATAACATTGTTGGGCAAATTGACCAAAGTCAGGCGTTAAAAGCCTCTTCATTGGTTGGTCGTGGAGTTATGGTCTCTGGGAATAAAATCGTTGTCTTTCAGCCAACCGACGGTAAAGGTGAGGCTGAAAAACCCGGTGATGGGAGTGATACCATGCCAACACCCGACACTCAAAATGAAAAAACACGTCAGCAAATGGGGGCGTATAAAGCAGATGATGCCGACCCAAATACCTCTGGCGATGAACACCTTTTTTCAACACCTTTTGGTTTTGAATTACTCAGTCCAACCGATTCTCTTACGATAAACATCACTAATGGCAGTGGTGTCACCGTTCGTACAATCAAAATGGACAAAAAGATGCTACCGGATGTTTATAACTTCTCTTGGGATTGCACTGATGAAGATGACAATCCCGTTCCAACGGGAAGCTATAAATTCACCGTTAACGCCACGCTTAATGATGCTCAGGTCCCTGTTAAGACACTGAATTATGCGCTGGTGAATAGTGTGTCCATGGTGGATGGTGGTGCCCGCCTTGATGTTGGCTTAGGTAATACCGTTTCATTGGATGAAATTCGTCAGGTTCTTTAACTAACACATATTCAACTTGGAGGGCGCATGTCCTTTTCACAAGCAGTAAGTGGTTTAAACGCAGCAGCCGCTAACTTAGATACTATCGGTAACAATATTTCTAACTCCGCAACCTACGGTTTTAAAGGTGCAAACGTCTCTTTTGCTGATGTTTTCGCCGGTTCAGGCGCAGGTTTGGGCGTTAAAGTGGCCGGTATCAGCCAAAACTTTAAAGACGGTAGTATTACCACAACTAACCGTCCAACAGACGTGGCGATTTCTGGCGGCGGTTTTTTCCGTATTGAAGATCAAAACGGTGGTGTTTTTTATTCACGTAATGGTGAGTTTGGTAAAAATAAAGATGGTTTCCTGACTAATATGCAAGGTATGCGTGTAACAGGTTATCCAGTACAAGTTGTTGATGGTAAAAACGTTGTTCAAAAAGGGGCGACACCAACACCTATCGTTATTCCTACCGATATGATGAATGCCAGTGCAACAGACAAAATCAATATGGCGGTTAACCTGAATTCAGGTGAAGAGAAACCCGCTAAAGCGCCATTTAATGCTAAAGATGGTGATACTTATAACTTCAGTACTAACGTTACCACTTATGATAGTTTAGGTAATGAACATAATCTGAACTTATTCTTTGTAAAGGCGAATGACAATGAATGGAAAGTTTATGGGCAAGATACTTCAACTAAAACTGCGGGTGGTGCGCCAACGCCTCATCAAGATTTAGGTACTTTAAAATACACCAATGCAGGGGTGCTAGAGAGTTATACAAAGACCGATATGAATATTGCCTCTTTGAATGGCTCTGCTGCGGGTACTATCGAATTGGATTTCACCGGTAGCACTCAGCAAAAAGTCTCTGAATCCAGCGTATCTAAATTAGCGCAGAACGGTTACCAAGCGGGCGAATTTACTAACTTCCGTATCGAGCAAGATGGCTCAATTATGGCGACGTACTCAAACCAACAAAGCCAAGTTGTCGGCCAAATCGCATTAGCTAACTTTGCAAACGCGGGCGGTTTAAGCTCACAAGGTGACAATATGTGGTCTGAAACGAACGCGTCAGGCTCACCTATCGTGGGTGTTGCAGGCGCAGGCGTGTTCGGTAAATTAACCAATAACGCATTAGAAGCGTCTAACGTAGATATGAGCCAAGAGTTAGTCAACATGATCGTTGCTCAACGTAACTATCAATCAAACGCACAAACCATCAAGACTCAGGATCAGATCCTGCAGACTCTGGTTAGCTTGCGCTAATAACGCTGGAAATAATCTGTTATGGATCATGTGATTTATACCGCGATGGGCGGCGCCAGACACTCGATGGAAAATCAAGCTGTCGTGGCGAATAACTTAGCAAACGCATCAACGCCGGGATTCAAAGCGCAGCTTAGTGCAATGCGAGCCGTACCTGTCAATGGCGATACCTTACCGACTCGTACATTAACGGTAGCTTCAACGCCTGGTAGCGATCAGAGTCAAGGAACGATGAACTATACCGGCAGATCAATGGACGTTGCGTTAAGTGATAACGGCTATTTGGCTGTTCAGCTTGATGATGGCACTGAAGCGTATACCCGAAACGGAAATATCCAACGTAACGCAGATGGCATGTTGATGGTACAAGGGCGTTTGTTAATGGGGGATAACGGTGCGATTGAAGTACCTCCTCAAGCAAATGTCAGTATTGCCAATAACGGTATTGTGACAGCGCATGTGCCGACTGATCCGCCAAAAATGTTGGGGCAGATTGGTCGTTTGAAAATGGTAAAACCAGAGCCAAACGACTTAGTTCGTGGTGATGATGGTTTATTCCATTTATCCCCTAAAGGGACAGCACGTGCTGGTGAGGAATTACCTGCGGATGATAGCGTGAAGGTGTTAGCTGGTGTGTTAGAAGGCAGTAATGTTAATCCAGCAGAAGCCATGGTCGATATGATAGCAAACGCAAGACGTTTTGAAATGCAAATGAAGGTTATTCATAGCGCTGACGATAATGCGCAACGAGCTAACCAATTGCTATCACTGAGTTAAATAGTGTAAGGGGAAAACCATGATCCGTTCTTTATGG
Source organism: Proteus sp. G2626 (assembly GCF_009915985.1). Classification (NCBI taxonomy): domain Bacteria; kingdom Pseudomonadati; phylum Pseudomonadota; class Gammaproteobacteria; order Enterobacterales; family Morganellaceae; genus Proteus; species Proteus sp. G2626. Next base: position 282,251 of record NZ_JAABNH010000026.1, read on the forward strand.
ATTGCTAAAACTGGGTTGGATGCACAACAGACAAACATGGATGTGATTTCCAACAACCTCGCGAACGTCAGCACTAATGGTTTTAAACGCCAACGTGCGGTTTTCGAAGATTTACTGTATCAAACAATTCGCCAGCCTGGTGCGATGACGTCTGAACAGACTAATGCACCTTCAGGTCTACAAATTGGTACAGGGGTTCGTCCGGTTGCGACTGAGCGTCTACATAGCCAAGGTAATTTGGCTCAAACGAATGGCACTCGTGATGTGGCTATCAAAGGACAGGGTTTTTTCCATGTCCAGTTACCTGATGGTACAGACGCTTATACCCGTGATGGTTCTTTTCAAATGGATCAAAATGGGCAATTAGTCACCACCAGTGGTTTCCAAGTTGTGCCTGCAATTATTCTTCCTGAAACGGCGAAAAAGGTCATGATTGGTCGTGATGGTACTGTTAGTGTTGAGATTGAAGGTTCTCCTGCGCCACAACAAGTAGGTCAATTAACACTAACTACCTTTATTAATGATAGCGGATTAGAAAGTGTGGGTGAAAACTTGTACTTAGAAACGGCAAGCTCTGGTGCACCTACTGAAAATGCCCCTGGTATCAACGGCGCAGGCTTGCTGTATCAGGGATATGTTGAAACCTCTAACGTTAACGTCGCAGAAGAGCTGGTTAATATGATCCAGACTCAACGTGCTTATGAAATTAACAGTAAAGCGATTTCAACATCTGATCAGATGTTACAGAAACTAACGCAACTCTAATTTCGTTTGTTCATTAGCCTGACAGGGTTTCCTGTCAGGCGTATTACTAAAAGAGTATCGAAGATGGATACAAAGGTCATTACTGACAATTCTGGGGCAAGAACGCTTAGTGTCAGATGGCGTCGTCATCAACGTTTAGGTACCGCCCTGTTGGTACTGACACTGACCGGATGCGCATATATACCCAAAAAACCGTTAGTAGAAGGTAATACCACTGCGGTTCCAACGGCACCAACAGCACCTGCACCTAATGGCTCTATTTTTCAGTCCACTCAGCCTGTTTATTTTGGCTATCAACCTTTATTTGAAGATAGACGTCCTCGAAATATCGGCGATACGCTGACGATTACATTGCAAGAGAATGTCAGTGCAAGCAAAAACTCATCTGCAAATGCCAGCCGTAATGGTAAAGCAGGCTTCCTTGCTGCGATTACGCCGGGATTCTTAGAAGGGATATTTGGTAATAAACGTACAGATATGAGTATGGAAGGAAACAGTGACTTTGGCGGTAAAGGTGGCGCAAATGCGAACAATACCTTTAAAGGCACCATTACAGTTACCGTCGATCAGCTCCTTGCCAATGGAAACCTGCATGTTATTGGCGAAAAGCAAATTGCTATCAATCAAGGTACTGAATTTATCCGTTTTTCAGGTGTGGTGAATCCAAGAACAATTAGTGGAGCTAATACTGTAAATTCAACCCAAGTTGCTGATGCTCGTATTGAATATATCGGAGACGGTTATATTAATGAAGCGCAGTCTATGGGATGGCTACAACGCTTCTTCTTAAATGTGTCACCTTTTTAATGAGTAGGATCCAGATGAAAAAAATAGCGATGAGCCTTTTCTTTATCGTGATGACATGTGTCGGTTTTTCCGCCCATGCCGAACGGATCAGAGATCTCACCTCTGTCGAAGGGGTAAGAGAAAATGCGCTGATTGGTTATGGTTTAGTGGTGGGATTAGACGGAACGGGCGACCAAACAATGCAAACCCCGTTTACCACGCAAAGTCTGAATAACATGCTCTCACAATTGGGGATCACCGTACCACCCGGCACCAATATGCAATTGAAAAACGTTGCTGCGGTGATGGTAACAGCAAAATTACCGCCTTTTGGTCGTACAGGGCAATCAATCGACGTCGTTGTTTCATCATTAGGTAATGCAAAAAGCTTACGTGGTGGTACGTTGCTGATGACTCCACTTAAAGGGGTTGATAACCAAATTTATGCATTAGCACAAGGCAATATTGTGGTTGGCGGAGCGGGTGCTTCTGCGGGCGGAAATAGTGTCAAAGTCAATCAATTAGCCGGTGGGCGTATTAGTAGTGGCGCGATTATTGAACGTGAATTACCGTCTCAATTTGGTCAAACAGGCCTATTAAACTTACAACTGAATGAAGAAAACTTCACGTTGGCACAACACATTTCAGATGCAGTTAATAAATTACGCGGTGTGGGAACAGCCATTCCATTAGATGCACGTACGGTTCAATTGCGCGTTCCTATTGGTAAAAGCGAACAAGTGCGTTTCTTGGCAGAAGTTCAAAACCTTGATATTAAGCGCGTTGTTGCTGATGCAAAAGTGATTATTAATGCAAGAACAGGTTCAGTTGTTATGAATCGGGATGTGACATTAGGAAGTTGTGCTATTGCACAAGGTAACCTCTCTGTCACGGTTGATAGCCAAGTTAATGTGAGCCAGCCTAATACCCCATTTGCTGGAGGAAGTACGGTTGTAACGCGTAACACCAGTGTGAATATGAGTGAACAAGGTGGTTCATTACAACAAGTGAATGCAAGTGCTAGCCTAAATGAGGTTATTCGTACATTAAATGCTCTTGGTGCAACACCAACAGATTTAATGTCAATTTTGCAGGCAATGGAAAGCGCGGGTTGCTTACGTGCGAGATTGGAGATTATCTGATGAAAGATTTATCTCTGCTTTCTTCAATGCCGACAATATCAACACCGGCATATGACAGTAATGCATTGAATAAACTTAAATATCAGGTTGGACAAAACGCTGATCAGCAAGGGCTGCGCCAAGTGGCGCAGCAGCTTGAAGGTGTTTTTGTTCAAATGATGTTAAAGAGCATGCGTGAAGCGATTCCTCAAGAGGGCATGTTTAACTCAGAAAGTACCAAGATGTACACCTCTCTTTATGATCAACAAATCGCTCAAGACTTATCACAAAAAGGCTTGGGCTTTGCTGACATGATAGAAAAACAACTTTCTGCCAAGGTAACAATGGAGCCTAGTGAGATGGCAGGAAAAACACCAATGCCATTAGATGGCAGCGATATTTTTCAATCCATGCCAACGCAAGCATTGGGGCAAATTTATCGTGCTATGCAGCCGTATCAAAATGCAGTTGAAAGTACGATAGGCAAGCTTAAAGGTTTATCTGAAAGTAGTGCTACTTTTGCATCAAAATTGTTAGGGCCAGCGAAAAAAGCGACAGAAGGTACAGGTGTACATCACCTATTAGTTGTTGCTCAAGCTGCGCTTGAATCAGGCTGGGGAAAACGTGAAATCCTAACAGGTGACGGTAAGCCAAGTTATAACCTCTTTGGTATTAAAGCAGGAAGTAGTTGGAAAGGGCCTGTTACGAATATAATGACCACAGAGGTTATCGAGGGTAAGTCAATTAAGATGCGTGATAATTTCCGTGTTTATGGCTCATATGTTGAAGCTATTCAGGATTACCTCAGACTGATTACTGAAAGTCCTCGTTATGCGAAAGTACCTCAAGCTCAAACCCCAGAACAAGCCGCTTATCGTATCCAAGAAGCGGGTTATGCCACTGATCCCGGGTATGCGAAAAAATTGGTTTCAATTATTGGTCAATTAAAAGGAAGCGGTGAGCAAGTTGCTAAAACTTATACTCACGATTTAAGCGATTTATTTTAATTATTTTCCCCTCAAGTTTAGAGGGGAAGAACCGATAATAAAGACCAGAGCATTCATATCAATTGCCCAGTTATGCTCCGTACATACGGGAGATGACTAAACGTAAAAGGATAGACAAATGTCCAATAGTTTAATTAATACAGCGATGAGCGGACTTAATGCGGCACAAGCTGCGATGAGCACTATCAGTAATAACATCGCTAATCAGAAAGTTAGTTGGTATAACCGTCAAATGACAGTATTTAATGAAAACGGGGGTACGATGACCGGTAATGGCTATATCGGTAATGGCGTAAACGTCAGTCGTATTCATCGTGAGTACAATGAATTCCTGGCTGGTCAATTGAATCGTGCCGTGACTAAACAAAGCGCCCTAAATAGCTATACTAAAAACATCTCACAAATTAATGATTTGTTAGCAGATAAAGGGAATGATGTTTCGAGTGCAATTGACGAATTCTTTACTAGCTTACCAAACGTAACAAATAATGCAGAAGATAATCCTGCACGTACGACAGTTATTGGTAAAGCAGAAGCCATGGTTAATATGTTTGCAAAAGCAGACCAATCATTGCGTGATCTGGAAAAAGATATCAATAGTCAGGTAACGAATACCTCTAAAAACATCAATGAATACACAAAGCAGATCGCCAAATTAAATAACGAAATTAGTCGTTCTAAAGGCTTTAATGGTGCTGATCCGAATGACTTATTAGACCAACGTGATCGTTTAGTTCAAGAATTGAATACATTAGTGGATGTTCAAGTTACACAACAAGACGGTGGTTTTGTTAACGTGACATTTGCTAATGGTTTACCGTTAGTTTCTGGTACACGCGCTTATGAAGTGTCCGCTATTCCATCAAACAAAAACAGTGAACGCCTTGTTATCGGTTATAGCAATGGTATTGATGAAGTTCGTGAAGTGGATGCAAAACGCATTAAAGGCGGTGAACTTGGCGGTGCATACCGTAGCCGTAACGAAGTATTAGATCCAAGCCGTAATCAATTGAATCAATTAGCATTAGTGTTGGGTGATCAATTTAATAAACAACACAAAGAAGGCTATGATTTAAATGGTGACAAAGGTGAGGATTTCTTTAAGTTAGGTGGTGCTCATGTAATGACGAACGGTAAAAACAAAGGTGATGCTACCTTTGATGTGAAATATACCGATTCTAAAGAAGTGAAAGCTGCTGACTATACCGTTACATATGAGGGTGGCAAATGGAATGTCACAGTAGAACCTGGTGAACGTAAATTTCAAGCCACACCTGATACGACAACGGGCGAATTAAAATTCGAAGGTATGAGTATCAAAGTTAATGGCACACCACAAGAAGGTGATTCTATTGTGGTTCAATCTGTGGGTAATGTGATTGCAGGTATGGAAGTAGCTGTGACGGATCCAAGTAAGATTGCGGCTGCTGGCTCTAAAGATACAGGCCCAAGCGATAACGAAAATATGAAAAAATTGTTTGAGTTACCTGATGAAAAAATTATTGATGGTAAAACAACAATTGCTGGTGGGTATGGCTCATTGATTAGTATGGTGGGTAATAAAGTCAATACAGCACAAGTTGATTTTGATGCACAGACCTCAATCACCAAAAGTATTCAGTCTCAGCAACAATCTGTTTCTGGTGTGAACTTGGATGAAGAATACGGTGAAATGTATCGTATCCAAGAATATTACATGGCAAATGCTAAAGTTATCCAAACAGCAAATACCATGTTTGATGCGATTATGCAGGTTTTATAAGCCTCACGAATTAAGGAATAAATTGTGCGCTTAAGTTCAAATCAAATATTTTCCCAGCGAATGGATAATATCACCAGTTCGCAAAGCAAATGGATGACTGAAGGAAATAAAATCTCCAGTGGTCGTCGTGTTGAAAAACCATCAGATGATCCAATGGCGGCTTCTCAAGCCGTTATGGTTAAGCAATCTGAATCACGTAACCAGCAATATGCAACAGCGCGTGGGTTTGCAAAAAACAGTATGTCTTTGCAAATGAGTTTAGCCAGTCAAATGGTTAATATTACAACTAAAATTCAAGAAACGCTGGTTGCTGCGGGTAATGATGCAACATTAAGTGATGAAGACCGTTCATCTCTTGCTGATCAATTACAAGGTTTAAAAGATCAGCTAGTGGGTATTGGTAATACAAAAGATGGTGTGGGTCGCTATATTTTTGCTGGTTTCCAATCAGATAAACCGCCTTTTGTGGCTGATGCAACAGGCAAAATCACCTACCAAGGTGGTGATAAACAAATTACCCAAAAAGTAGATAGTAATATTGAAATGGTCACTAACTTCACTGGGATTGAAACATTACAATCTTCAGGGAGTAAAGGAACAGCACCGGATATTTTTGAAGCATTAGATGGTGCTATTACTGCATTACGTGAACCGTTAACAGGTAAACCACAAGCAGATCGTGATGCAGCATTAGAAAAAATTGATGCTGCAAACCGTGTTAACCGTGCAACCTTAAATAATATTTCAAGTGTTGAGGCCAAGTTAGGTTTACAACTTCAAGAACTTGATAATTTGGATGATTTAGGGGCAGATACGTCGTTAAGAAACGCAAAACGTTTAAGTGAATTACGCGATTTAGACTGGACGCAAGCCATTTCTGATTATTACCAAGAAGAGTCTGTATTACAGGCTTCTTATAAAGTCTTTAATGATATGAAAGACATGTCGATGTTCAAAATGTATCGCTAATTATTTAGTACTGTTTTAAGATATTTTGATATCACCCCTGGTATTTATTTATCAGGGGATTTTTTTATTTAATGTAAGCACCAGCCATAACATTATGCTTTTTTTCTAGCTGAGTATCTGCATCCCAGTTGGGACGATTAGAATTTTATTTATTTGATTCAGTTATTTTTTGCTTAATTTTACTAGGTGTAATATTGCGTAATTGAGCTACTAAAATATATTTTCTTGCTACACTTTCAATCGTTTCTTTTGCCACTCTGTTAAGGCAATACCATTATCTTCACTCTTTTATAAGTTAGCTTTGATCATGAAATCAATAATTTCTTCATATTCACTTTGGATTGATGCTTGATGCATAACGGTTAATAGTTGTTCGTGTGGAGATGTGTTTGAGCTTTTGTTTTTATAGTGCTTAGTATTTATATATTATACAAGAATAGGTAACTTGATTTAAATCTCAAGAAATCAACTGGTGTAATATTAAAGTGATGCGATTAAACGTATCGCTAAAGACGCGCTCTGTAAATACAGGTAATGCGGGCATAATCATCGATAATGCTAACATGCCTATGGTGAGGGTAAGCGGAAAACCAACCACAAAGACAGATAGTTGTGGTGTCATACGGTTTAGAATACCTAATGAAAGATTAAGAACAAGGAGTAGGGTGATTAATGGCATGGCTAGCATCATACCGTTAATAAAGATTGTGCCTCCACTTTGAACTAAAGTGAGAATGCCGATTGAGTTAAATGTTTGATTTCCAATAGGAACGACATAAAATGTATCTACTAATATTGATATTAACCATAAATGTCCGTCAAATACTAAAAATAGTAACATCGTCAACATATTAAAGATACGTGCCAAAATAGGCATGTTAGGGCCACCCGATGGATCGACGAAGGTAGCAAATGAAAGCCCCATTTGTAAACCAATCACTTCACCGGCATGACGAACAGAAGCGAATGCCAACTGCATCGATAGCCCTAGAATTGTACCAATCAAAATTTGCTGCAACAGAACCCAAAAGGCAATAAGCGAGAATAAAGGCACATTACTTTGTGGTAAGCCAGGTGCGACTAATGCTGTAATTAAAAAAGCGAGTGCAATACGGAATTTCTTCGGTGTCTGCTTTTCACTAAATAGTGGCGCAGTACTAAAAAGTGCAAGAATACGCACAAATGGCCAGAAAAAATCACTCATGTAGCCGTTAAGCATTTCACTGGTCAGAGTTATCATTGCAATTAACCAATCATTCCAGGAATGCCTGTAAATAAGTTATGCATATAATCAATAAGCAAGCTTAACATCCAAGGTCCTGCGACTAAAATAGCCACTAATACCGCAAGAATTTTAGGGATAAACGATAATGTCATTTCGTTTATCTGCGTTGCTGCTTGAAGCATACTGATCACAAGACCCGTCACAAGTGCTGACAATAAAAGAGGGCCAGCGAGAGATAAAGCGATTTTCATCGCTTCTGTACCTAGTGCTAAGACAGATTCTGGTGTCATAGATTACCTCTGCGCTAATTAAAAAAGCTTTGTGCGAGCGAGCCTAGTATTAATTGCCAACCGTCAACTAACACAAAAAGCATGAGTTTAAAAGGCAATGAGACTGTTGCAGGAGGCACCATCATCATACCAAGGGCCATTAAGACACTAGCAACGACTAAGTCAATGATAAGAAAAGGAATAAAAATCATAAAACCGATTTGGAAGGCGGTTTTTAGTTCACTCGTAATATAAGCAGGCACCAAAATACGCATGGGCACACTTTCGCGAGTTTCAAACGCAGGTGCATCAGCAAGACGAGCAAATAGCGCTAAGTCAGTTTCACGTGTTTGTTGCATCATAAACTGGCGCAAAGGTTTAGAACCATTCTCTAATGCTTGCTCAAAGGTAATTTGATCTTCAGTAAATGGCATATAGGCATCTTGATAAATTTTATCAAATACAGGCGCCATAATGAAAAAGGTCATAAATAACGCCAAACCAAGAACCACTTGGTTTGGTGGTGCTGATGGTGTTCCTAATGCATTACGTAATAACCCTAATACAATGATAATCCTAGTAAAACTTGTCATCATCAGCAAAACAGCAGGGATAAAACCTAATGCTGTAATGAAAATCAAGGTTTGTACTGGCAATGACCAACTTTGGCCACCACCCGGTAAAGGTTGTGTAATAACACTTGGAAACTGAGCAAACGCACTGGTCGGGAACAAGATTAAAACCAGCACACTAGCGAAGAGACGCCAACGCGTTAATGCGTTAAAAAAAGTGACACACTGATGCATTATGAGTTGCCTTTATCTCGCTTTAGCGTTTTTTGTAATAATTGAGTAAACAATGGCGATGTAGATGATGTTGTCGCTTCCTGCGAGGCTTTTTCAGGGATTGGTAACTTATGCAACAGGTTTATCTGTGATGGTGTTACCCCTAACACAAGCCATTCCTGTTCAATTTCAACCACCACCACACGTTCTTTTGTACCCAATGAACAACTTGCCTTAACGTTAAGCTGTGTTGTTGTGCCTTTTAATGAGCCACGGGCAAAACCAAAGCGACGAAATAACCACATAGCAACAATAATAAGAACGATGATGCCTGCAAGCGCCGTGCTGACTTGAGCAAGACTTTGACTGACAGGCAAGGGTTGTGTAGTGGGTTGAACGGTCTGTGTTATAGCGGGCGCGGTAGTATTTACCGCACCTTGGCTGGAAAAGGAAGGAAGCTGTTCCATAGATTAACGACTCAGACGACGCATACGTTCTGATGGTGTAATAATATCGGTAATACGAATACCGTATTTATCAGAAACAACGACAACTTCACCTTGAGCGATTAAATAGCCATTAATAAGAATATCAAGAGGCTCACCAGCTAAACCATCCAGTGAAACGACAGAACCTTGAGATAGGCTGAGTAATTTTTTAATGGTCATTTTGGTGCGGCCTAATTCTACCGTTAATTTGACTGGAATATCCATGATCAAATTGATATCGGATAGGTGATTAAGCGTATCGTCTTCAGGTAAAAGATGTTCAAATAAATCGGAACTATTATCCTGGCTTTTCCCAGTTTGCTGTTCCATTGCATCAGCCCACATATCCTCAGCCGATTGTGAATTATCAGTTGGGCGATTTGCATCACTCATTGGTTTGTTCCTCATCCAGAGCGTTTAAAACAGGGTTAATTAGGTGTTCAACACGAAGGGCATATTGCCCATTTACTGTACCGTATTGGCTTGTTAATACGGGCACACCATCAACATGTGCAATCAATCTTTCTGGTTTATCAATAGGGATAACATCCCCTTCTTTAAGTGTAAGCACTTTTGATAAACGCAGTGGGATGTCAGTAAAGTTTGCGACCAGTTCAAGTTCTGAATGCTGAACCTGGTTGACTAAACTATCTAACCAAACCCCATCTTCTTGACGAACATTTTCAATTGGTGGATTAATCAGTCGTTCACGTAATGGTTCAATCATGGCAAATGGAATACAAATGCTAAATTCCCCGACCATTGAACCGATCTCTACCTGAAAAGGTGTCGTAACAACAATGTCATTCGGTGATGAGGTGATATTGGTAAACTTCACTTGCATCTCAGAACGAACATATTCAACTTGAATTTTGAAAATGGAATCCCAAGCATCACGGTAGGCATCCAGTGCCAACTTCAACATTTTGTTGATGATCCGTTGCTCTGTGTTGGTAAATTCACGTCCTTCCACAGGGATTGGAAAACGGCCATCACCACCAAACAGGTTATCTACCGCGATATAAACCAGATTCGGTTCAAAGGTAAATAACGCGGTGCCTCGTAATGGTTTTAAATGCACCAAGTTAAGATTTGTTGGTACAGGTAAATTACGAGCAAAGTCGTGATAAGGGTGGATTTTAACACCACCAACAGTAATATCAGGGCTCCGGCGGAGCATGTTAAACAGCCCCATACGGAATTGACGCGCAAAGCGTTCGTTAATGATTTCTAACGACTGTAAACGTTCTCGAACCACACGGCGTTGCGTGTTGGGGTCATAAGGCTGAATATCCGGTTCATTCGGATCCTTCGCTATCGCAGGTTCCCTGTTCGCGCTTTTTTTGGCGTCGTCACCTGATGTGTCATCATTCAACAGAGCATCAATCTCTGCCTGTGAAAGGATATTATCGCTCATAATGATTATCGCAGAATAAACGTGGTAAACAGTACATCGGAGAGGATCTGTTCAGATTCTCCCGGTACGAGAGTCGGTCTCAGCGTTTCTTTTACATCCGTCATTAGCTGGAGTTTTCCATTGTCTGTCGCAAGCTTATTAGCCTGTTGACGAGAAAGCAGTAATAACAAGCGACTACGAACTTCAGGTAAATAATCATGTAGACGCTTACGAGTGTCTTCATTATGTAATCTTAATGTGATCCCTATGTAGAGCACTCTGTCTAAGTGTTCTTCGTCATCAATTAGATTTACCGTAAAGGGTTCTAATGACATAAAAACGGGTGCTGGTATAACTTTTTGCTGACTAGTGCCCGCTGAACCTGATTTAGCATGCTTCAATGCCCACCAACTATATCCACCGAATGCCGCTGCAATAATGGCGATCACCAGTAATACGATGATCAGAATTAAGCTATAGCTTTTACGTTCATTGCTGTAATTAGACATGGACAGTTAAATTCCTGTTTTGTAGTGGATACGTGTTCACTGTTGTGGACTTCCATATCCATCTAAATCAACCTTAATTATCCCGCTATTTCTGTTTTTTAATGGCAGAAACAGATAGGGAAAAAACCATTAACTCTTACGTTTATTGACATAGTGTGTCTTCCCAATACATTTGTATTAGGCAAAAATATCAACACCACCACGAGCAGATGCTAATTCTTGAGGCGTAAGAGTTATCTTTTGTAGTGCCGGTTCAGAGGTTAATTGCATTGAATTACCCTCGCTTCCTTGATGATTATCGGCACCATCTCCACTAAATTGAGAGGAATCTGACATATTTTGTTGTTGCCAACTGTCATTAGTGTCGCTAGACACCTGACTTTGCGTGAGCTGGATCCCGTTTTCAGAGAGTGCTTGACGCAATTGGTGCATGGCATTTTCTAATACAGAACGAACTTGACCGCTTTGTGACGCAAGGTGTAACTGAGCCTGTCCATCTTCTATTTTCATGCGAATATGCAATGAACCTAGCTCTTCAGGATGTAAACGTAACTCCGCTTTCTGTAAGCCATTACGGCTAAACATCACAATTTGCTGATTAAGCTGTTGTTGCCACTCAGGTGTGCCCACTTGTGCATTTAATACTTGTGTTGCCATTGGTGAAAATTGCATTTGTGGTTGTGTTGATGAGTGAGCATGACCTGTAACGCCTTGTGAAGCAAAAGAAGATGAGGTAGGCAGTGTGTTGTGAAGTTCGCTTTCTGCAACACGGTTACCGGTCACCATTTGTTGAGCAACATTGTCCGTTAATTTTGCAGTGGCAACTTGCTTATCCCCATTTAGCAATGCATTCACTTTTTCTGCAGTTGGCGTTAAAAGGGTTGCGATGCTATCAACTTTTTTGGCAGAAGGTTTTTCTGTTTGATTAGCACCAGCAAGTGTACTTTCTGTTGCTAATGTCGCTGTCTCTGGACGTAGCTGGGTTAACAAGGACTTTTCATCTGATTTTGATAGATTAAGCTTGTCGGTAAGGTTGAAGTCCGACAACTCGGTATCTTTTGAAAGTGCGTGTGTTAACGAAGCTAAATCTTCATTGGTTTTAACCGCGTGTGGCTGCTGCAAGGCTTGATTCAACGTGTCAGAAGGTAAGGCGAGACGTTTTAATCCTGGTAGCCCTGCTAATTGAACGGGAAGCTCAGCAGCAAGCTCTTCTGCTGACATTAATGAAGAGGGCATTCTATTTTCAACAATCGCTACAAATTGTTCATTATCTGGCAATGTGAGCGTGAGTTGAGATTTATCTAGAGAAGGCTCGTCTGTCACTTTCTGCTCAGCGGAAACAGACACAAGATGACTATTGTCTTCTTTTGTTTTGTCTTCGTCAGAGTGTGTTTTATTCTCTTTGGTTGAATGGTTTGCGATATTGGCTGTCTTTTTATCACTCTGCGCTTGTTGGGGCTTAGAACCCAAAAGTTGAGCGAAAGTCGGGGCATTATCACCGGGCTGACTTTGTGTGGCAGATGTCGTTCCCGGGGAGGTTGCAGCGACATCCATGGTCAGAAGCGTTATCTCCATCAAGTTGTTCTCCGTAAAGTACTACGCTGTGCGTACTCGTCCATTTGTTTCTGTTCAATACGATCGAGATGTCGCTTACGGCTATCTTCCGCACGTTGCTCCAAAGTCTCAAATGCATTGAGTCGTTGCTGTTTTTCTCGCCATTGTTCAGTTGCAATGTCAAGTTGCGCCTGCCAATGTTGAAGTTGTTGTTTATGTTGTTCGATAGTCAATTCGAGCGTTTTGAGAAATTGTTGGTAGTTTTGCCATGATGCTGACGACATCCCCCCTAAATTCAACGTTTCGTTTAGACGTACACGGTATTCATCCTGATACCCAATCAACATATTGATTTGCTGTTCCATTTGTTGATGACTCTGCCGGACCTGAGCCAGTTGAATGGCGGCTTGTTCAGCCGCTGTCTGTGCCAGTTCTCTCAGTGTCACTAAAGGTGACTGCTCCCGCATTGGAACCCTCTTTACTTTCTCTGATTATGTTCAGAATGAGTTTAGTGTGATCAGTTGATTAAGTTGCTCACATGCACTTTGATAACTGCATTGCTCTTGGATATCTTGTTGTAAGAACTTCGCGAGAGATGGATAAAGTGCAATGGCTTTGTCAAGCATTGGATCACTACCCGCGGCGTAAGCGCCTACATTAATTAAATCTCGGTTACGTTGATAACTTGATAAAAGCTGTTTAAACACTTGCACACGACGGTAATGCGTTTTATCAATTAGCGACGTCATTGCTCGGCTAATAGACGCCTCAATATCAATAGCGGGGTAGTGCCCTGATTCGGCTAGTGAGCGAGAAAGCACAATATGTCCATCAAGGATCGCGCGCGCAGAGTCTGCAATCGGATCTTGCTGATCATCACCTTCCGTTAAAACGGTATAGAAAGCTGTGATAGAACCACCACCATCAACACCATTACCTGCACGTTCGACCAGTGCAGGCAATTTCGCAAAGACAGAAGGTGGGTAACCTTTGGTTGCTGGCGGTTCACCGACTGCAAGCGCAATTTCACGCTGTGCCATACTGTAACGGGTGAGTGAATCCATAATTAACAGGACATGTTTACCTCTATCGCGAAAATCTTCTGCAATACGTGTAGCATAAGAAGCTCCTTGCATACGAAGCAGTGGTGATACGTCAGCTGGAGCCGCGACAACAACAGAGCGAGCCAGACCTTCAGTACCAAGGATATTCTCGATAAAGTCTTTCACTTCACGACCACGTTCACCGATTAAGCCAACAACAATGACATCCGCTTGAGTAAAACGAGCCATCATGCCTAATAGCACACTTTTACCCACACCCGAGCCTGCAAAAAGACCCATGCGCTGACCGCGACCAACTGTTAATAATGCGTTAATTGCACGGACACCCACATCAAGAACATCTGTAATCGGTGTTCGTTGTAATGGGTTGATCGGGGGCGTAATAAGAGGGGCTCGATAACCCGTATCTGGTGGCGGTAAACCATCTAAAGGGTAACCCGAGCCATCTAAAACACGTCCTAATAACGCATCGCCTAGTGGTAATTGCCGACCTTCATTTTCACCACCGGGGGTAGCCTGGGCATAAACACGAGCACCAGGTGTTAATCCTTCGACTTCTTGTAAAGGCATTAACAACATTTGGCTACCATTAAAGCCAACCACTTCGCTTTCGACTTCTTCGACGGTTTTGCCAATGGTGCGTTCTATTAAACACGTAGAGCCAAGAGGCATAACTAGCCCCTTAGCTTCCATGACTAAACCTGTTGCTCTGGTTAAACGGCCATATTGACGCACACGTGGAATTTTATTTAAACGTGCTTCTGCTTCACTGAGTTTTTCTAACCAACGCCCCAATCTTGCTGTCATTACAACGCCTCCGGTGCGGCAAGACGGCAAAGTTCATGCCAACGTGTTGCAATCGTGGCATCAAGATCGCCATCATTTGTTACAACACGGCATCCACCAACATGAATACTGTTATCGGCAACAACTTTCCAACCATGAGCAGACAGGGAATCACCCAGCTCTTTTTCAATTTGTGGAATATGTTTTGGATTCACTCTTAATTGTGGATTGCTTGAGAACATTTGCTCTTGCTGTAACATTAAGGTTATTTGTGCAAGCAGTGCAGAGCCATCACAGACAGCAGGTTGGCCTAATACTTCTTTTGCTGCTGTGAGGGCTATTTGCATTAAGCGTGATGCAATCACACTGTCTAGCCCATTCAGCGAATGTCTAAATTCAGCTAATAACCCTTGCCACTCATTAATTAATGGTGATTGTTGAGCGATACCTTGGCGAATACCTTCTTCAATACCTGATTGTAATCCCGCCTGATAGCCTTCCTGATAACCCTGGTTTTTCCCTGCCTCAAAGCCTTCAGCGTGGCCCAATTTTTGGGCCTTATCTTTCATGTCATCAAGCATATTAATTTGCTCAAGGACTTTCTGTTGCTGAACGACTTCTTTTTCCTGTTTTTCGACTTCCTTTTCGTCTTCTGTCGTTTCCTCGACAGTTAATGCCCAATCAGTGAGCTCTTTGGGAACCCAAGGCTTCCAGTTAGTATCAGTATGTTTATCAGACATAGGTATCGTCTCCTCCATGAAGAACAACCTCTCCAGTCTCTGCTAATTTGCGTACCACAAGCAGAATTGCTTTCTGCTCTGCTTCCACTTGAGACATACGAACAGGGCCACGAGAATTCAAATCATCACGCATGATTTCAGCAGCACGTTGCGACATATTGTTGAGGAAGTGATCGCGTAGCTCTTGATCGCATCCTTTCAATGCCACAACCAAGGAGTCGGATTCCACTTCCTGTAGAATGCGCTGGATAGAACGGTTGTCGATATCGATAAGGTTTTCGAACAGGAACATTTCGTCGATAATTTTTTGTGCCAATTCGCCGTCGTAATCGCGTACTGCAGTAATGACATTCTCTTCCTGCTGGCTTTTCATCAGGTTGATAATCTCAGCAGCAGTACGAACACCACCCATTTTGCTACGTTTGAGGTTTTGGCCATCAAGCAGGTTATTTAGTACTTCTGTTAACTCGGCTAATGCTGACGGTTGAACACCACCAAATGTTGCGATACGCAACATCACGTCATTACGTAATTTTTCATCAAACAGGGCGAGAATATCTGCTGCTTGACCCCGTTTGAGGTGAACCAAGATAGTGGCGATAATCTGCGGATGTTCGTCGCGGATAATATCGGCAGCCATTTGAGGTTCCATAAAGTTAAGCGTCTCGATACCCGTTGTTGTTTCACGAGTTTCAGAGATCTCATCTAACAGATTATTTGCGCGTTCTTCACCTAGTGCTTTGACCAGAACAGAGCGCAAGTAATCGTTCGCATTTACATTCAATGCCGCATATTGAACTGCATCTTCTTCAAAGCTTGCCATAACATCAATCAGTTGCTGATTTGAGATATGGCGCATTGATGACATTGCAATACTCAGCTGTTGAACTTCGCGTGTACTTAGATGCTTAAATACTTCCGCCGCTCGGTCTTCACCGAGTGTTAGTAACATAACGGCGCTTTTTTCGGTTCCAGTTAAGTTATTACTCATTGCTCTTTACTCATCCATTGACGAATTACCATTGCGACGACACGAGGATCTTTCTCTGCCATTTCACGGATACGTTGGCTCTGCAATTCGGCACTGACGCGTTTACGTGCTTGTTTACGTCTTGCTTCGTCATCTAATTCTGCTTCATCAACATCATCTTTAACTTGTAGCTTCGTTTTCAGCACAGCTTTCTGTGCGGCAATTTCAGCTTCACGGCGTTTATCAAGCTGTGGTTTCACCAGTTTGCGCCATAAGATCCATGCGATGATGACAAGTAATAACCAGCGTCCTAAATCTAATGCTTTCGCAAGAATTTCTGGGTTTTCCCATACCGGTATAGTGATCACTTTCTCTTCAGTATCGTTAAACTGCGAGTTCACGACACTTAATGAGTCACCACGTTCTTGGGAATAGCCCATCGCTTCACGAACAAGGCCTTCAATTTGCTGAATTTGTTCATCAGTGAGCGGAATTTGTTTAGTCTCAACAACAGGCTCTTCGCCTTCAGCCGCTTCTTTCGTGTCTTCAATCGTTTTGTAGTTAACAATGACGGCAACAGAAAGGCGTTCGACATTGCCCACTGGACGTTTTATATGGCGAATACGGCGATCAACTTCATAGTTGGTTGTTTCATCTAAACGGCTATTGCTGTTTGGATTACGCGTTAATGTACGATTAGTGCCCGTTGTATTGGCTTCATCTGTTTTCTCACCTTCTTGCGCTTTTGGAGTTTCAATTGGCGCTTGAGGTGGGGCTACGGGTTGATTAGATAATGCACCTGGTACACCGCCAGCTAACATGCCACCATTTTGCTCACTTTGGCTCAATTGTTTGGAACGCACCGCGGCTTGATTAGGAGGCTGATTCGGCTTGTACTCTTCAGCTGTTTCTTCAGTATGAGAGAAGTCAACTTGAGCAGTCACCTGAGCATGAACATTTCCACGACCCACAATTGGACCAAGTAACGTTTCAATACGTTGCTGGTAACGACTTTCTAGCTCTTGAACATATTTCAGCTGAATAGAGTTAAGGTCACGACCTAACGCATCAGGTTGTGTCAATAATTTTCCACTTTGGTCAACAATGGTCACACTGCTGTCAGGCATGCCTGCAACACTGCTTGCAACGATATGCACAATGGCATTAATTTGACCTTCATCCAGTGCTCTACCCTGTAAAAGACCCACCGTAACGGATGCAGAAGGGGATTTCTGTTCACGAACAAAAAGGGATGGTTTTGGTAGTGCTAAATGAACACGAGCATTTTGTACAGGACCTAATGTCTCGATAGTGCGAGCAAGCTCACCTTCAAGTGCACGTTGATAGTTAATCTGTTCACTAAATTGGCTGATCCCGAACTTTTCTTTATCTAACAGTTCAAAACCGGCAGCGCCGCCTTTAGGAAGTCCCGCTTGCGCGAGTTTCAGGCGTAATTCATGAACCTGATTGTCAGGCACCATGATCGCTGCGCCATTTTGTGACAAGCGATAAGGTACGTTCATTTGTGTTAACTGTGTGACAATTTCGCCACCGTCTTTATCGCTAAGATTACTATAAAGCACCTTGTAATCAGGGCTTTGTAACCATAAAAATGCAGCAACAAAAATGGCAATTGCCGCCGAACCCGCAATAATGAGCGGAATTTTCGGATCGGCTTTAATCCGGTTAATAATGGCGTTAAAACCCTTTTTCTGGTTCACAACGTCGGTTTTTTCGGCATTCATAGACAATCCTTGCCTTGTAGTTCGGGATGAATACTAAAAGCGTGGCGTAACAAAACAGACTCCCCTTACGCAAATAAATAAACCTACTCTCAGGTGTCTCATTATTGGCCTTTTGCGTTTCATTTAATGGCGTAATTAGCCCTTAACTTTTGCGTCAATTACTCGCTTTGGAATGAAGCCCCTGTGTTAGGGTATAACTCGGTAAGCGTGTTGGTTCACTTCCTTACTATGACATTGATTCAGTAATTGAATTAGATGATTAACGCAGAGGTTTATATGTCAATTCCAGCTATTGAAAGTGTTCTGGATAAAATGCAAATCCAGACTTTGCAAGCATCCAATATTGCAAAACCCCAGCCAGTACAAGCAGGGTTTGCTACTCAGCTTGTTCAAGCTGTGGGTAAAATTAATGAAACCCGAGTAAATGCAACCAACAAAGTGCAAGCGTTTACCTTAGGTACACCAGGTGTCGAATTAAACGATGTGATGGTGGATATGCAAAAATCTAGTATCTCATTACAAATGGGCGTACAAGTGCGTAATAAGCTGGTCGCCGCTTATCAAGAAATCATGAGTATGCAGGTGTGATATAGTTAACTATTTGATATAAATCGAATTTTATCTTTATTGTGACTCGATGGGGACACATAGGGGACAGAATCATTCAATTTTTGGTTTAATAGCGATATTTGGTCTTGATCGTTCTCAGGCATCCAAGCTCCATAAACATCGTGTACCATTTTTGATGACGAGTGCCCCATCTGTGTTGCAATGAATGCTGGGTTCGCTCCAGCAGATAGCATCCAGCAAGCATAAGTGTGTCTTGTTTGATATGACTTTCTGTGTCTAACACCAGATCTTCTAATTAATGATCTCCATATTTGCGAAAAACCTCCTGGTGAATAAAATTTAGTAATAACGCCATTCACACTAACAATGGATGGTTGGAAAACAAATGTGCATGAGTCGGTTCGATATTTGTTAAACTCACGAGTTTTTACTTTAACGTCAATTTGCGCTGTCATCTTTGTATATAGAGACTGATCCTTTAGGCAGTTAAAAGCTGGCTCTAATAAGCTAACTATCCTATCAGTGCTCGCACCTGTTTTCGGGTATGAAAAATCGGAAGGGCCACAAACACTCCTTCTGACCATTATTGTCTTTTTAACTAAGTCTATATCCTCCCATGCTAATCCTGTTAGCTCACCCGGTCTTAACCCTGTATATACAGATAGAATGAGCATGTTTCTAGATTGATTATTCTGGCATGCTAGCAATAGTCTTTTGAATTCATCCTCAGTCAGAGGATCAGGAATAGGCTTTTCTTTTTTCAGATAGCCACAGTCAACAGTAATATCATCGTTAATATATTTATTTCTATGGGCAAACCTAAATAATGATAAAAGCATACGCATATAGTTATTTACAGTAGCAACGCTTCTACCATCATCTCGTGTTGGTCTATATTTGTTAGGTAACTGATGCTCTGTAAGTAGCTTATTTCTAATTCTTAGCAAATCAGCAGGTGTGTATGTGGAAATACTCTTCTTACAATTAACGAATTGCATTAGCGAACGAGAAATAGAATCATAACGACGCAATGTGCTTGTTGCTATCTCTGTTTTCTTCAGCTCCATATACAAGCCAACAAGCTCTATGAAGTTAATATCTTTTGAATATGAAGAGCTCCTCTTGTCATCTGGAAACTCATCATCAAAAACAAACGTTCCCATTTTTATCTTATAAACAATAGAAGCCCTATACTCACCAGCAATCTTTCTATTCTTCGCTGTATCTGGCATAGCTAGCCATTTCCTGATCCTCTTTCCTTTATAAACGAAATTTATCCTGAGAGAGCCATTATGTAACTCCACTCCAGTCGGATATTTGATCATTACATCACCTCGGTTGTTTCTTTTTTTGTCTCTCAATCCATGCGTTGATTGCCTGATGATTGTACATGCATTCTGAGTTTGGCTTTGGTTCTCCTTCTGGCGATACGTGAATATACTCCCTACCAATTGCCCACGAGCTTTCCCTGGCTCGCTTTATTGTTCCCGGTTTCATTCCTGTGATAGCAACTAAAAGCGGTTCTGTCACCCATTTATTTGGCATCAACTGAGTTAAGTTATCCATTCTTCTCTTCCTTTTGCAGATTTCTGATGTATTGGCACATAACATCTTTGGTGTTGTACTTTGTGTGATTTAGAGGCTTAAACTTCGGTGTGTATTTATCGAGGATCTGAGTGGTTAGTTTGTCGTTTGGTATTCCGTGGCTTCTGAGTTCGATTAAGCATTCCTTTGCTATTTGCCGTCTCGCGTTTTCCATTGCCTGTGCATTCATAGTCTTTGCCTTTTATTACGCAAAGTGACCATGTATGATCTACGGCAGTTTTCTATTTCGACTGGGTAGATATTCTTTCCTATCTTTATTTTATGATTAACGATTATTCCAGTTCGATTATATTTCTTTTTATGGGCTTCCAGTGCCTCATTAATAGCTATCCTTTCTGTGGGCGTGACTTCACCGCGAATTATTAATCTCATAATTCACCTATGCTATTTTCCATTCATTTAATATTCTATTGCCGATATTAATTAACTCGTCTCTATCGACAGTATTAATTATTTTTCGTGGCTTGATATATGGTCGCCATATTAAAAGCATTGAGCCTTTATTATTTCCATTGACGGGTTTGTTTGTACCAGCATTAATAAATGATATTCTTCCTCCTGTAATTAATCTCACCTCATCGACTGTTTCTAATGCAGAATTAAACCAACCGACAGAAGTATCAGCAGGAATTAACATCACAACAGGTTGCAATTGCTTTTTACATTGTTCGGCGGCTTTATTAATCCAAGGCTGAATATCTGAATATGGCGGGTTAATCCAAATACCGCCATAACTTTCCCAGTCGCAATTTAACGAGTCGTCTTTTTCAGTGAGGTAACGTGAACAGAGCGCATTATTTTTATCGGCGGCGGCATCTAAATAGAAACCAAATTCAGCGTCCAGTGCTGTAAATAAAGGTAGGGGAGTTTGCCATCTATCACGCAGTTCCTTTGGTGTATGGCTACCTCCGTAGTCAGCCTTCATTCTCCGCATCCTTCATTAATAAATATGCTAAGCATATGGCACGAGTTAATTTTTTATCTTCTGCTACATTCCAACCAGAGCCACATTGCCAAATTTCATCTACATAGCTAATGGCAATTTTATTTGTCTCTACTAGGCTCATTGCCATAGCGTGACCAAAGAAATCAATCCATTCTGTTTCTTCCCATGTTTCTTCATTATCATATTTAATATTGGCTTTTAGTTGGCGCTGGAATAACTTTAAACTTCCAGTGCGTTGCTTGATATCTTTATACTGAATGCAATCATCCTTACAATTAAGAATGAATACCTTTTTATTAATCTCGAAATCAGAGAGTTCGGTGTATTTATTCATTATACAATCCCGTTTGTTTTGCTGATAATTCAACATCATTATGAAATGTAGTTAATCGATTAATTAAATCATCGGCTGGAATATCAGCATTTAATAACTCTTTCCATAATGCAGTACATCGAACTTGAAGTTTACTCCCAATATCTTCATTTCTAAGTCTTATCATTCCAACATCTTGAGCATCCCAATTAATACGATTAAGTAATTGATTTCGTTTATTCATCTTTCATCACCTCCCCACAAATAACTTCAACATTCCTCACTGACATTAAATATTCAGCACGTTTATTGCATTCCGATTGCGTGTATAAATCATCAGATATTGGCACTACATGATTGTTCATAATTAACAACAGGACGAATAGCTTCATGTTTATTTTCTCTATATGCACATTTGAATACGTGAGCAATAACATCAACAGTCCACGCATTGCCGTAACATTTATATGACTGTGAATTTGAAACTATATTTTCACACCAACCATCGGGGAACGTTTGTAACCTTGCACATTCGCTAGGGGTTAATTTTCTATATTGCAGAGTGTTATTATGTTCCCATGAATTAGATGTGAGTGTTGGTGACTTTTCAGTGTGAACACCTCCATTATTTTTACCTCGAGGACGCTGATAGATTGCTACTTTCGGCTCTCTGTGCCCACCCTGGCACGTTGAAAGCGTTGGAGCTTTTCCAGCATCAGAATAAACGCGCAGTATAGACTCGTTACCTCTAATGTCAGATGCATTGGCAACATGAATTAATCCGTCTTTAGATTGCTTAATGCGCTCTCTTGGTTCGCATGGTCTAAATACTATTTGCCGTCTGGATTTATTTAGGTACTGATTTAAATTTGTTCCTTTCGAGTAATTAGCATCAATACAATATGACTTTTCTCTATCAGTAATACTGTCATCATCAATAATATCTTTCAGCAAAATACCTTTATCCTCTGGCTGGCTAACTTCAAAATTAGTCCAATAATAACGCTGTCTATTTTGTGCTGATAATAATGAACTATTAATAAGAGTTTTATTTACATAACCTAATGCGCGCTCCGTATGTAATGTTATATATTCCTCAAATTCCTTTTTCATTTTTACATTTTCGAGCATGAATTTAGCATCTGGATTATTTTC